>JAHEKR010000001.1 GCA_024638225.1 Flavobacteriaceae bacterium | reverse complement strand
TCGGCACACCCGAATGCAGGCTTGCCCAATGCCTTTGGTGAGTACGATCAGACTCCAGAACAGATGTGTACGCTTATTGAGTCGTACTTAGCTGACGAACTAGTCAATATTGTTGGTGGGTGCTGTGGTTCAACACCAGAACACATTCAATTGCTTGCTCAAGCAGCTACAAAATACACGCCCAGAAAAATATTCCAAGATGCCTAATCCAACGTTTTTAACGCTTTCTGGATTGGAGCCTTTGGTAGTACGTCCTGATACCAACTTTGTCAATGTGGGTGAGCGAACCAACGTAACAGGATCGCGCAAATTTTTACGGCTTATTGAACAAGAAGACTTTGAGACTGCCTTGGATATTGCACGAGAGCAGGTTGAGGGCGGTGCGCAAATACTGGATGTCAATATGGATGAAGGAATGATTGACGGCGTTGCCACCATGCGCCGTTTTTTAAACCTGATTCAAGCAGAGCCCGATATCGCCCGAATCCCCATTATGATTGATAGCTCGAAATGGGAAATCATCGAGGCGGGATTGCAAGTTGTTCAAGGAAAATGTGTGGTAAACTCCATCAGTTTAAAAGAAGGCGAAGATGCATTTGTCAAGCAAGCCAAGTTGATTCGTCGTTACGGTGCCGCAGTCATCGTCATGGCTTTTGACGAAAACGGTCAGGCGGATTCGTTTGAAAGACGAATTGAAATCTGTAAACGGTCCTATGACACCCTTGTTCATCAAGTGCATTTTCCACCTCAGGACATCATTTTCGATCCGAACATCTTTCCTGTAGCAACTGGCATGGAGGAGCACAAAACCAATGCACTCGATTTTTTTAAAGCTACTAAATGGATTCGAGAAAACTTGCCTCATGCGCACGTTAGTGGAGGTGTAAGTAATGTGTCTTTTTCGTTTCGCGGAAACAATACAGTGCGCGAAGCCATGCACGCTGCTTTTTTGTACCACGGCATTCAGCACGGTATGACCATGGGTATTGTAAACCCAACCATGTTGGAGGTTTATGACGAAGTCCCAAAAGATTTGTTGGAGCGGGTAGAAGATGTCTTGCTCAACCGAAGAGACGATGCTACAGAACGTTTGCTTGATTTTGCCGAAAGCGTAAAAGGCGACAGCAAAGCGAAGATCAAAAATGACCTCGAATGGAGATCGAAACCACTACAACAACGCATTACGCATGCGTTGGTAAAAGGAATCGATCAGTTTGTTGAGGAAGATGTCGAAGAAGCCCGAAAAACGGCGCATGCACCCATAGAGGTTATTGAAGGACCATTGATGGATGGAATGAATGTAGTTGGCGATTTGTTTGGAAGTGGAAAAATGTTCCTGCCGCAAGTTGTAAAATCAGCACGGGTCATGAAAAAAGCGGTTGCGTATTTGCTTCCTTACATAGAGGCAGCCCAAGAAGGAAAACCCGAAGCTGCTGGAAAAATTTTGATGGCAACTGTCAAAGGAGATGTGCACGATATCGGCAAAAACATAGTCAGCGTCGTCTTGGGTTGCAACAACTACGATATTATCGATTTGGGTGTAATGGTTCCACCGGAACGCATCATTGAAAAAGCCCTTGCCGAGGAAGTAGATGCCATAGGTTTGTCGGGCTTGATTACGCCTTCACTAGACGAAATGGTTTATTTGGTCAAGGAACTGAACAAAACAGGGCATAATATCCCTGTATTGATTGGCGGTGCAACCACTTCTAGGGCGCATACGGCAGTCAAGATTGCGCCGCAATACGACCATACGGTAGTGCATGTAAACGATGCTTCTAGGGCAGTTACCGTTGTGGGAAACTTATTAAAGCCCGACAGTAACAAAAAGTATAAGTCTGATATTAAATCGGAGTACGACGACCTGCGTGCTCGTTTTCAACAGCGTAGCGAGCACAAGACTTATGTACCCTTATCCGAAGCTCGTGAAAAACATTTGCAGCTAGACTTTGTTAAGCAGCCTCCTGCAATACCCAAGCAACTGGGAATTCATCAGCTGGAACAAGATTTAGAGACCTTGGTGGACTATATCGATTGGACTCCCTTTTTTAGATCTTGGGATTTGCACGGACGCTATCCCGAAATTTTGTCAGATGATGTAGTAGGCGAGGAGGCTAAGCAATTATTTGCCGACGCCAAAGCGATGCTACAACAAATCATTGACGGTAAACTGCTGCAAGCCAAAGCCGTGTTCGGATTGTTTCAATCCAACAGTAATGACCAAGACGATATTGAGGTAAAACACGAACATAAGACGCACCGTTTTAGAACGCTTCGGCAGCAATTGCTCAAAAGTAAAGGCAAGCCCTATCGTGCACTTTCCGATTATATAGCACCAAAAGAATCGGGAATACAAGATTATATGGGTTGCTTTTGTGTAAGCACAGGCTTCGGAACTGCTGAGTTAGCCAAGGAGTTTGAAGAACGGAACGATGACTATAACAGTATTATGGTCAAGGCATTAGCCGATCGTTTGGCTGAGGCTTTTGCAGAATATTTGCATCAAGAAGTGCGCACCAACTATTGGGGCTATCAACCCAACGAAGCGCTGTCTAACGAAGAACTAATCGGCGAGAAATACGCAGGTATTCGTCCAGCTCCTGGTTATCCAGCCTGCCCTGACCATTTGGAAAAAGAAACCATTTGGGAACTATTGAAGGTAAAAGAACGCATAGGCGTGGAGCTGACCGAAAGCTTGGCCATGTGGCCTGCAGCCTCGGTGTCGGGATATTATTTTGCACATCCAGAAGCCAGCTATTTTGGTCTTGGAAAAATAAATCCAGACCAGTTGCAGGACTATGCCAAACGAAAAAATATTCCCCTAGAAAAAGCCACAAAATGGCTGCAACCTAACCTAAACGAATAAGATGAAAGTAACCGAACACATTCAAAACGCAGGCGATAAAACCTTGTTTTCCTTTGAGATTCTACCGCCCCTAAAAGGACAAAACATCCAAACTATTTTTGACAATATTGATCCGTTGATGGAGTTTAATCCTCCATTTATAGATGTGACCTATCACAGGGAAGAATACGATTATAAAGAGCTGCCTAACGGACTTTTGGAAAAGCGCATTGTACGCAAGCGTCCGGGCACGGTAGGTATTTGTGCTGCCATTCAAAACAAATATCAAGTAGACGCAATTCCGCATGTGCTTTGCGGCGGTTTTGATCGTGAGGATACCGAGAACTTCCTGATCGATATGGGTTTTTTGGGTATTGATAATGTGGTTGCCTTACGTGGCGATGCGGTAAAGTCGGAAACCTACTTTAAACCTGAACCAAAGGGAAATACATATGCGGTGGATTTGGTTCGTCAAATAAACGACATGAACCACGGAACCTATCTAGACGAAAACCTGCAAAACTCGGCGCAAACGGACTTTTGCATTGGTGTAGCAGGCTATCCCGAAAAGCATATGGAAGCACCCAATATGGACAGTGATATTCATTTTTTGAAGAAAAAAATAGAAGCCGGCGCCGACTATGTAGTCACCCAAATGTTTTTTGATAACAGCAAATATTTTGCTTTTGTAGATCAATGTCGTGCTGCGGGTATCAATGTGCCTATTATCCCGGGCTTAAAACCACTTGCTACCCAAAAGCAGCTCAATTTGATTCCACACCGCTTTCATGTCGATTTGCCCGAAGCACTTATTAGGGAAGTGCTTAAAGCCAAAACCAAAGATGCTGTTCGTCAAGTGGGGATCGATTGGTGCATCGCCCAAAGCCAAGAGTTAATCGCAGCCAAGGTGCCGTTTTTACATTACTACTCTATGGGTAAATCGGACAATATCCATAAAGTAGCGAGTGCGGTGTTTTAGTAGTTTTTACTAGAAGATGTTGGCGATATCTTGTCTGCCAATAATTGTCATGATAGCAACAGTATTTGCGTTTACCTTAAAATAAATGGTATCTGCCCCACAAACGAAACGTCTATATCCTTTTTTAATATTCTGTCTGTTAATTTCGTCTAATTTATCAAACAATTTTTTCAATTTTGATGTCAGTTTGTCCAAATCAGCAGTTTTCCCCGTCAATTTCATTTCAATATTATCTACGCTAACTTTTGATTTGTCTAGGTCAGATTTGTTAACATATGCAAATGCAAGAGTAATTTCTTGTTCAGCATCATTACCTTGAAACATTTCTTTAACCATATTCCAGTTAAAGTTTTTCAATTCATCAATATTTTCCGCTTCCACTTTTAATTCAATCACGGCTGTTCTTAATGCCACTTTTTTGCTCTTTTCAGTCTGTGCATAAGCAGCAAAAGTCACAAGAGAAAAAATTCCGAGTAAAAGGTTTTTTGTTTTCATGGTTTGCAGTTTTGTATTCAGTTTTACTTCTGTCAGAAATTAAAATTTCTTTCCTCAATATCTCTATCTGCAAAAGGATTTGTAATTCCTACATATAATTTAATAAGGGCCAAGTATTTTTTTAGTCGATATGATTATTTGCAAACAGTTACAAAAGCCGTAGGCATCCACCATAAATTCACTCCAAATGCTACTGATACAACTTCGTATCCCTCTGTAGTTTTCTCATTTAAGAGTCTTTCAACGTCATTTTTTAGTCCTTTTGTCGACCACATTGTACTTCGCTTGATTATTGAATAATTTTTCATTTATTTTAAGTTATTTCTGATACCTGTAGATGAATGGACTTGGTATATATCCACATATTGTATTTAGTTCTTCTTGGTATAATACCTATCACTTCATCAAAAAAAGCGCAGCACGATACACCCAAACTTTTCGCATAGCGAATGGTCGAAAAAAAATCAGGTATAAGCCGTAGGTTTTTCATGCCAGTAGAACAGATTTGGGGTCCGTACTATTTAAAACTACAAAAAAATTTGTTTATTTCAATTTTGCGTGTACTTTTGTTCTCGAAATGAATACAAAAGCATATTATACCTCTTTCTACTACTTCTATAATGGAAAGTAGCTGGGTGTATAATAGTTTTTACAAACGAATTTAAAACCCTGAGCTGATGTTCGGGGTTTTTTGTTTTATGGAACACAAAATTGCCATACAAGGAATAAAAGGCTCCTACCACCACGAGGTAGCGGAGCAACTTTTTGGTTCAGCTATTCAGTTGGAAGAATGCCTTTCTTTTGATGCGCTTGTGGCTAGTGTCACGTCTGGTGCAGCATCAACCGGTGTGATGGCTTTGGAGAATTCCATTGCGGGGTCCATTATTCCAAACTACGCCCTAATCGACAAGCACAACTTGCACATCGTTGATGAAGCGTATATCCGTATCGAACATCAATTAATGGCTTTGCCCGGAACGCAAATAGGACATATCAATGAAGTGGCATCGCATCCCATGGCCCTGTTACAGTGTAAAGATTTCTTTGCTCTGCATCCACACATCAAACTTATTGAAGATGCCGATACGGCAGAAGTAGCTCGGCGCATTGCCAAAAACAAGAATACTGGCCTAGCTGCCATCGCCTCCAAAAAAGCAGCCGACCTTTATGGACTCGATATTATTGCTGCCGATATCCATAGCATTGCCAACAACGCAACCCGCTTTGTGGTGGTCAAAACCAACGCCAATAACGCAGCCGACTGCAACAAGGCTTCACTCAAATTTATTTTAGACCACAAACGCGGTAGCTTGGCTACAGTACTTAATGTACTGAGTGATTGTAAAATAAATTTGACTAAAATTCAGTCCATGCCCGTGGTGGAAACCCCTTGGAAGTACTCCTTTTTTGTGGACATCACCTTTGCTGAACAATTCTTTTATTCCAAGAGTATTCAGCTTTTGGAAATCATGACGGAGTCCCTAAAAGTTTTGGGTACCTACAAAAACCAATTAGACGGATGAAAGCAGCAAACCGACTAAATAGCGTCCAAGAATACTACTTTTCGCGTAAGCTACGTGAAGTGCGTGACCTTGTCGCAAGTGGAAAGGACATCATTAACATGGGTATTGGAAGTCCCGATTTGGCTCCACCTGAAAACGTGGTGGAGGCGCTTACCCAAAGTGTGACGCATCCAACCGCACATAAATACCAAAGTTACCAAGGTACACCTGCGCTTCGTCAAAGCATTTCCGATTATTACCAGACGGCTTTCGGGGTTTCGCTTAATCCTGATCATGAAGTACTTCCATTAATGGGATCCAAGGAAGGCATCATACACATTTCTATGGCATTTCTTAACGAAGGTGACGGTGTGCTTATTCCCAATCCAGGATACCCAACCTACGCTTCTGTTACCGAACTGGTAGGTGCACGTGCTGTACCCTATACATTGTCAGCGGATACCGACTGGCTACCCGATTTAGCAGCAATTGAAGCGCAAGATTTATCAGGAGTTAAATTGATGTGGATCAATTACCCGCATATGCCTACAGGTGCAAAAGCAGACAAAAAGACGCTAGAAGAAATGATTGCTTTTGCGAAAGCGCATGATATTTTACTTGTCAATGACAACCCTTATGCGCATATCCTTAACAAAACTCCGCTCAGTCTACTTCAGTTCTTTGGTGCTAAGGATGTAGCCCTCGAGTTACAGTCGCTAAGCAAGGCTTATAATATGGCTGGTTGGCGTGTAGGTATGGTATGTGGAAGTCAAGCACACATACAAGACGTGTTAAAGGTAAAAAGCAACATGGATTCGGGTATGTTCTATGGTTTGCAACAAGGAGCTATAGCTGCTCTTGAGCAAGGACCCTCATGGTTTTCCACCATAAATCAAATCTATAGCAAAAGACGTAAACGCGTCTGGCAACTTGCCGAAGCATTAGGGACTAGCTTTGAACGGGATACGGCTGGAATGTTTGTTTGGGCGAAGCTTCCAACAGACGCACTTGACAGTGAAGCCTACATTGACCACTTGTTAGAGGAACACCATATTTTTATTGCCCCCGGAACTATTTTTGGAAGCGCAGGGAATGGCTATGTCCGCTTTTCGCTATGCGTGCCAGAAGAACGAATTGTCGAAGCGCTAAAACGAATTGCATCATGAAGGTGAGTTTTGTTGGTATTGGCTTGATGAACGGTTCTCTTTCGTTGGATCTACAGCATTTGTACCCTGATGCAGTGATGCAAGGCATCAGCCGAAAAGAAGCAACCCTAAAGCGTGCGTTTGATTTGGGATTGATTCACCAAACAGGTGATCTACACCAGTTGCAAGATGCCGATTGGGTTTTTGTTTCTATACCTGTAGAAGCTATTGCGCATTTGTTACCCCAAATTTTAGACGCTGTGGGTGAAAAAACCTTAGTAATTGATTTTGGCTCTACGAAATCGGCAATTTGTCAAGCGGTAAAAAACCATCCAAAACGCGATCAGTTTTTGGCTGCACACCCAATCGCAGGAACCGAACACTCGGGCCCCGATGCTGCTGTATCTGAGCTATACAAAGGAAAAACGATTATGTTGTGCGAGACTGCACTCACCCATGATGCTCTGTTGGACAGGGCAGAAAAGCTATTCGGTCAGTTGGGAATGATCATCCGTAGGATGGATCCTGTGGAGCACGACAAACACATTGCTTATGTGTCGCACCTGTCGCACATCACCTCTTTTATGCTTGGCAAAACCGTGTTGGAAAAAGAAACCGACGAACAAAACATCTTTGATATGGCCGGTAGTGGATTCGCCTCCACGGTACGCTTGGCCAAGAGTTCACCCGAAATGTGGATGCCCATTTTTGCCCAAAACAAACAAAACGTTTTGGAAACACTAGATGAGTACATCAGGAATATGAACGCTTTTAAAGAAAAACTGGCTGCCGATGCTCACGAGGAATTGCTGGCCGAAATGAAGGAAATAAACAAAATAAAAACAATTTTAGAACACAAATAAGTTAACCATGGAAAACAATCCAAACATGCGTCAATGGCTCAATAATTTTGAGCTCGACCACCCACTCGTTATCGCAGGACCTTGCAGTGCTGAAACCGAAGAACAAGTGCTTAAAATCGCTCATCAACTCAAGGACACCGATGTTACTGCCTATCGAGCAGGAATATGGAAGCCCCGTACACGCCCAGGAAATTTTGAAGGCGTTGGCGCTATTGGTCTAAAATGGTTGCAGCGTGTAAAAGAGGAAACAGGTTTAATGACCTGTACAGAAGTAGCCAATCGCGCCCATGTTCAATTGGCTTTGGAGCACGATATTGATATTTTATGGATTGGTGCGCGCTCAACCGTTAGCCCTTTTATTGTTCAGGAAATAGCGGATGCGCTAGAGGGAACAGAAAAGATAGTATTGGTCAAAAACCCCGTTAATCCAGACTTGTCTTTGTGGCTTGGTGGTATTGAGCGTTTGTACACGGCCAACATCAAAAACTTAGGGGTAATTCACCGTGGATTTTCCACTTATGAAAAAACAAAGTACCGGAACAATCCAGAGTGGCAAATCGCTGTTGAATTGCAAAATAGATTTCCTGACCTGCCGCTGATTTGTGATCCTTCACACATTGCTGGACGTCGGGATATATTGCAAGACATTTGCCAAACCGCACTGGATTTAAATTTCGATGGGTTGATGGTCGAGTCCCACTGGGATCCAGACAATGCTTGGAGTGATGCCGCCCAACAAATCACACCCGACACCCTTGTGCAGATGATGTCAGATCTTAAAATTCGTAAAGAAACAGACGACGATGCCGAATACAAAAACAAGCTCAATACCATGCGTACACAAATTGATGTCATAGACGCCAACTTGTTGGAGAGCCTTAGCAAGCGTATGAAAGTTGCCAATGAAATTGGCGCACTCAAAAAATCACACAATGTGGCGGTTTTGCAATCTAAGCGATGGAATGAGATCTTAGGCAAGATGATTTTGGATGGAGACGAAAAAGGCTTAAGCGAGGAATTTATCCTTCGCATTTTTAAGGCCATCCATCAAGAATCTATCAATCACCAAGAAGAGATTATAAACGGTTAATGGCTGTAAACCAAAAATCCGTTAATTTGGCTCCATGACAGGTGTCGTATACAAATCAACGGGAAGCTGGTATCACGTAAAAGATGCTCAGGGGAATCTAATCCCCTGTCGTATCAAGGGTAAATTTCGAATAGAAGGAATAACCAGTACCAATCCTGTTGCTGTTGGAGATGTGGTTGCGGTTGTTTTAAAAGAGACTCAAGACGGGCAAGAGGGTGTTATTACCGATATCCAAGCCCGTAAAAATTACATCGTGCGCAAGTCGGTGAATCTGTCAAAGCAAATTCACATAATCGCGGCTAACATCGACGCTGCTTTTTTGTTGGTTACCATTAACAATCCGCCTACTTATCCAGCCTTTATCGATCGTTTTTTAGCAACCGCTGAAGCCTACGAAATTGATACTTTGCTTTTGTTCAATAAAGAAGACAGCTATACAACTGCTGAAACAGAGCAAATGCAATCTTTGATGAAACTGTACCGCAGTATAAGCTACACTTGTTTTGAAATTTCTGCTTTGCACAAAACAAATCTTGATAAAGTAAAAACATTGATGCAGGACAAAACCTGTATGCTTTCTGGGCACAGTGGAGTAGGCAAGTCTACTCTAGTCAATGCTTTGGCACCCGGACTAAATATAAAGACTGCAGACATTTCTGCCCAGCACCAACAAGGTCAACACACCACTACATTTGCCGAAATGCATGACTTGGACTTTGGGGCACGTATCATCGATACACCTGGAATTCGTGGGTTTGGCGTCGTTCACATGGAAAAGGAAGAAATGGGTGACTACTTCCGTGAATTTTTTTCCATGAAGGATGCCTGTAAGTTTAACAACTGCTTACATCTTGAAGAGCCGAAATGTGCCATCAAGGCTGCACTTGAGACAGGAGAAATAGCCGCATCGCGCTACAAAAGTTATGTGCAGATGATTGAAGGCGATGAGCAGCATTACCGAACTGATTTTTGGGATTCATGAGAGCCGTCCTACAACGTGTATCGTCAGCCAAAGTAACAGCTAACAAAACCCATGAGGCAAGCATTGGGCACGGTTTGCTGGTGCTGTTGGGCATTACGCAGTCCGATACAAATGAAGACCTTGATTGGCTACTCAATAAAATCATCAATATGCGTATATTCAACGACCAAGCCGCCGTGATGAACAAGAGTGTGCTGGATGTTGCCGGCGAATTGTTGGTCGTTAGTCAGTTTACGCTTTATGCGCAAACCAAAAAAGGCAACAGGCCTTCTTATATTCGGGCAGCAAACCATGAAACAGCCGTCCCATTGTACAATCAATTTTTAGAAAAAGCCCAACAGCTTATGGGAAAACCCGTACAGAGCGGTATTTTTGGTGCTGATATGCAAATCGATTTGACAAACAATGGTCCAGTAACGATTATCATCGATTCAAAAAACAAAGACTTATGAATATTCAAGATGCCCAAAAAGCCGTTGATGCATGGATTGAGAAACACGGCGTCCGTTACTTTAATGAGTTGACCAATATGGCGCAACTCACTGAAGAGGTAGGGGAAGTAGCCCGTATTATTGCACGTAGATATGGCGAGCAATCTGAAAAGGAAAGCGACAAGGGCAAGGACTTAGGCGAAGAATTGGCCGATGTACTTTTTGTATTGCTTTGTCTGGCCAATCAAACCGATACCGATTTGCAAGCAGCATTTGATAAAAAACTAGACCTAAAGGCATCTCGTGACCACGACCGCCACCACAACAATCCTAAGCTCCGCTGATGCGCACAGTTCGTCTTACACATCCAACCCAAGAGCTCTGGGGCAACTGCCAAATAACAGGTTCTAAAAGTGAATCCAATCGCCTGTTAATTCTTCAAGCACTATACCCAGAACTTAAGTTGGAAAACTTGTCCAATTCAGATGACACGCAAGCCATGCAAGGTGGACTTACTTCTAAAGGCCAGACGATTGATATTGGACATGCAGGAACCACCATGCGCTTTTTGACTTCTTATTTTGCCACAACTCCGGGTGTGGAAAAAATGCTCACCGGCTCGAAAAGGATGCAAGAGCGTCCCATCAAACTGTTGGTGGATGCTCTTAATGCTATGGGCGCTCAAATTTCCTATGTCAAAAATGAGGGATATCCCCCTTTAAAAATTACAGGTACAGCCATTAGCGCGGATACAATTACTCTGGCGGCAAACGTAAGTAGTCAGTATATTACTTCATTGATGTTGATTGCACCAAAATTGCCAAACGGATTGTCGATTAAACTTGAAGGGGAAATAACATCTATACCCTACATCAACATGACCTGCGCTTTGCTAGAACGCATTGGTATTAAGACAACATTTTTAGGTCAATGCATCCGTATTTTTCCACAACATAAGATTGAACCAAAAACACTAACCGTAGAGTCGGATTGGAGCTCTGCTTCCTATCATTTTAGTATGGTCGCACTAGCGGCTCAAGCAGAGGTGTCCATCAACAGCTATATGGTGGATAGCCTACAGGGAGACAGTGTTTTGGTTGATGTTTATGCACAATTGGGTGTGACCGCTGCTTTTGACGGACACAAGCTGAAACTGACGAAATCCGACAAGGTGCAATCGCATATTGCGTTAGATTTAATTAAAGCACCCGATATTGCTCAAACTATTGCAGTTACCTGCTTTGGGTTAGGTGTTTCCTGTACGCTTACTGGTTTGCACACGCTCAAGATTAAAGAAACAGACCGCTTAGTTGCTCTAGACAATGAATTGACCAAACTAGGCGCGTCTATTCGCGTTACGGAAGACAGCCTTTATCTAGATGCTCGAAAAGGCGATATTGTTGCTGATGTAGCCATAGATACCTACCACGACCACCGAATGGCCATGGCATTTGCGCCACTAGCTTTGTGTGTTCCCATACACATTAAGGATGCCAATGTAGTAAGTAAATCATACCCAAGCTTCTATGAAGATCTTGAATCTTTAGGTTTTTTAGTCGAGAATAATAAATAATTGACTAAATCCTTGACAACCCCTATGCTGGTGCAGTATATTAGCGCCTTGAAAAAATTTACATGAAACTCTCTCACTTTAACTTTGATCTTCCCGAAGATCTATTAGCCGAACACCCAGCCGAACACCGCGATGAGTCAAAACTCATGGTCCTTCACCGCGAAACCGGTACCATTGAGCACAAAACATTTAAGGATATTACAAGCTATTTTGACGAAGGAGATGTCATGGTGTTAAACAACACTAAGGTTTTTCCTGCGCGACTCATGGGAAACAAAGAAAAAACAGGAGCACGTATTGAAGTGTTTTTGTTACGCGAGTTAAACCAGGAACAGCGCTTATGGGATGTGTTGGTCGACCCTGCCCGTAAAATTAGAATTGGAAATAAACTGTATTTTGGAGAAGACGAGTCTCTGGTTGCTGAAGTGATTGACAATACCACATCAAGAGGTAGAACACTTCGCTTTTTATTTGATGGTAGTTACGATGAGTTTCGGAACAAGCTCAAACAACTCGGCCAAACACCGCTTCCAAAATACATCAAACGTGCCGAAGAAGAATTTGATCGGGAACGCTACCAAACCATTTATGCCAAACACGAGGGTGCAGTGGCTGCGCCAACCGCTGGATTGCATTTTTCGAAACATGTACTTAAGCGCTTAGAAATTAAGGGAGTAGACTTAGCTGAGATCACTCTACATGTCGGTTTAGGTACGTTTAACCCTGTCGAAGTAGAAGATTTGTCTAAGCACAAGATGGATTCGGAAGAACTAACTATTGAACAGCATGCAGTTTCTATTGTCAATAACGCCAAGGCTAACGGCAACCGTGTTTGCGCCATAGGTACTACCTCTATGCGTGCTTTGGAATCCTCTGTTTCCTCTAGTGATACATTAAATGCGTACCAAGGATGGACACATAAATTCATCTTTCCACCCTATGATTTTAAAATTGGAAACGCGATGGTCACCAACTTCCACTTGCCAAAATCTACATTATTGATGATGGTATCTGCTTTTGCTGGACATGATTTTATCAAGCAGGCGTACGAAGAAGCAATTAGCCATAAGTATCGCTTTTACTCCTACGGGGATGCGATGCTTATTTTATAAATCCAGATGAGTGGCGATCGCCAAGATATTCGTCGATTAACTAAGGAAGAATTACGCTCTTTTTTTGTTTCCCAGGGGATGCCCGCATTTCGAGGCAACCAAGTATACGAATGGTTGTGGCAAAAAGCAGTGGTTGACTTTGACCACATGACCAATCTGTCCAAAGATTTACGTGTCTTGTTGGCAAATCATTTTTCCATCAATCATAGTGCCCATGCTCAAGTACAACGCAGCCAAGATGGAACACTGAAAAACGCAGTGCAGCTTCACGATGGTAAGATTGTAGAGTCTGTATTGATACCCACCAACACGCGTTCTACAGCTTGTGTTTCGAGTCAGGTAGGCTGCAGCCTTGATTGCAGCTTTTGTGCTACTGCTCAGCTCAAGCGTATGCGCAACTTAAATCCCGATGAGATTTTTGACCAAGTAGCGATGCTAAACAGCCAAAGTCTAGAGCATTACAAACGCCCATTATCCAATATAGTTTTTATGGGAATGGGTGAGCCCATGATGAATTACTCCAATGTGATGCAAGCGATCGAAAAAATCACCAGCCCAGAAGGCTTGGGAATGTCCCCAAAACGCATTACAGTGTCTACATCGGGTATTCCCAAAATGATCAAAAAAATGGCCGACGAATACCCCAAGTTTAAGCTTGCAGTTTCTTTGCACAGTGCTGTTGAACAAACCCGCAATAACATCATGCCCTTTACGGAAAATTTTCCCTTGGCTAGTTTGCGGGAATCCATTCAATACTGGTATGCGAAAACCAAAACACGCGTTACCTATGAGTATGTGGTATGGAAAGGAATCAACGATACTGCTGAGGACGCCGATGCATTGGTGCGCTTTTGTGCGTGTGCTCCTGCCAAAGTCAACCTTATCGAGTACAACCCTGTTGGGAATGACGCTTTTGCGCAGGCTACAAACGCCTCCATAGATATGTACATCAACGCGCTAACCAGTAAGCAAATTCCCGTTACCGTACGCCGTTCACGTGGAAAGGACATTGATGCTGCATGCGGACAATTGGCAAATAAATCAACCGCATAATCTTAAAAGAAGCAACTTAGTGTCCTGTTATTATTGCTTTATTGTATCTTTATGTCCCAATGAAAATCGTAGAACAGCTCAAAAAACCCATTGCAAAAGAGATGGAGCTATTTGAGGAAAAATTTTCCTCATCTATGCGTTCTAACGTGGCTTTACTCAATAGAATTACCTATTATATAGTAAACAGAAAGGGAAAGCAAATGCGCCCTATGTTTGTTTTTTTGGTTGCCAAATTACTTGGCAAAAGTGAAATAAACGATCGCACCTATCGAGCTGCTTCCGTCATTGAGCTTATTCATACGGCTACTTTGGTTCACGACGATGTAGTGGACGAAAGTTACGAGCGCCGCGGATTTTTCTCTATTAATGCGTTGTGGAAAAATAAAATTGCGGTTTTGGTTGGCGATTATTTGCTGTCGAAAGGCTTGCTGTTGTGTATTGACCAAAAGGACTTTGATTTGCTTGAAATTATATCTGTAGCTGTTCGTGAAATGAGTCAGGGGGAATTGTTACAGATCGAAAAAGCGCGCCGTTTGGATATAGACGAATCAGTTTACAAAGACATTATCCGACAGAAGACGGCTACATTAATTGCTTCCTGTTGCGCTTTGGGTGCTAAGTCAGTTTTTGCTGCAGACGAGGAGGTGGCAAGAATGCGTTTATTTGGTGAGTATATTGGGATGGCTTTCCAAATTAAAGATGACTTATTTGATTATGGGGAAACCAAAATTGGAAAGCCGACAGGAATTGATATCCGTGAAAAGAAAATGACCTTACCGCTAATTCATGTGCTCAACTCCGTTTCTGATTCGGATAAAAAGTGGTTGTTGCAATCGGTACGTCACCACAACAAAAACAAAAAACGGGTAAAAGCCATCATTTCATTTGTGAAAGAAAAGGGAGGTCTTGACTATGCCCAGGCACAGATGCATGCGTATATAGACAAAGCCATAAAGGAGTTGCACGGCTTTCCAAAGAACGAATTTCGCGACGCTCTAGAAGAAATGGTACGTTATGTCATTGAGCGAAAGAAATAACGTAACTAAATCCGTATTTTAGATCTTATTTTAAGTTGTGATTCAAAAATCCACCATTGATGTTGTTTTTGAGACCGCTCGTTTAGAGGAGGTTATCGGGGATTTTGTGCAACTAAAGAAATCAGGTTCTAATTTTAAAGGGCTCAGTCCGTTTACGGACGAACGTACCCCTAGCTTTATGGTGTCTCCTGTAAAACAAATTTGGAAAGATTTCTCGAGTGGCAAAGGAGGTAATGTTGTTGCCTTTTTGATGGAACACGAACACTTTTCGTATCCTGAGGCCATTCGGTATTTGGCCAAAAAATACAATATTGAGATTGAAGAGACCGAGCAAAATGACGCGCAAAAAGCTGCTGCTAGTGCTCGAGAAAGTATGTACCTGGTTTCCTCTTTTGCACTTGGTTTTTTTCAGGATTCGATGTGGGAAACTACGCAAGGTAAGGCCATTGGCTTAAGCTATTTTAGAGAGCGTGGGTTTACTGATGAAACCATCAAGCAGTTCCAGTTGGGCTATTCTCCAGACGAATGGAGTGCGCTTACTGATGCGGCTTTAAAATCAGGCTATAAGATTGATTTTCTCGAAAAAACAGGCTTAACTATTGTTAAGGAAGAACGACAATTTGATCGTTTTAAAGGGCGTGTGATGTTTCCTATTCACAGCATGTCGGGTCGTGTTTTGGGCTTTGGCGGACGCATTCTTACCCAAGACAAAAAAGCAGCCAAGTACATGAATTCGCCCGAAAGCGATATTTACAACAAGAGCAAAGTCTTGTACGGATTGTACCAAGCTAAAAAAACCATTGCTAAAGAGGATAATTGTTTTTTGGTTGAGGGTTATACAGATGTTATTCAATTACATCAACGCGGAATTACTAATGTTGTTTCTTCTTCGGGAACCGCCCTGACTCCAGAGCAAGTCCGTTTAATTCGCCGCTTGACTACTAATATTACGGTCCTTTTTGATGGTGATGCAGCCGGATTACGCGCTTCGCTAAGAGGGGTGGATCTTATATTGGAGGCTGGAATGAATGTACGCGTTTGTACATTTCCAGCAGGTGAGGATCCTGACAGTTTTGCTCGTGGCCACTCTATGGAAGAGGTCGCCAATTTTCTCTCGGATCAATCAAAAGATTTTATTCAGTTTAAGGCAGCCTTGCTGGTAGATGAGGCTGAAAAAGACCCCATTAAAAAAGCGGAAACCATTCGTGAAATGGTGCAAAGTATTGCCAAAATTCCAGATCAAATTAAGCAGGAAGTTTATGTGCGCTCTTGTGCTGCCTTAATGGATATCAGCGAGGAGGTTTTGTTTGCTACTTTGGCTCAGGTTACACAGAAAAAGGACAGTCGTCCGAACCAAATGGTTGCCGATAGGCCTATGTCAGTTGTCCCTGAAGAAAAGCAATTGCCACGTGTGAGTTCACGCTTTGAGTTGGAGAAAAACATCATTAAAATATTATTGATTCACGGACATGAAGAGGTTGTTTTTGAAGAGCCTATACTCAAAACAGATGACAAAACGGGGGATTTGAAAATGGTTACCTCCAAAATGAAGGCACGCGTTTTTGAAAAGATATATTTAGACCTTCAGCAAGACGAAATTGATTTTTCCACTACTGCGTTTAAGGCACTATATCCCAAAATATTACTTGCACTAAACGAGCAAGGTGTCATTAAAATGGATACATTCATGGCTAGTTTGCCTCCCGAACTAGCAGCTCAAGCTTCAGACTTGCTCTTGCAAGACGAGCAATATGCTCTTCATGATTGGGAACGCAAAAATATTTATGTCCGAAACAAATCAACGGCTTTACCCAATTGGGTTCGCGAGGTGATTTTGCGTTTTAGGTGCCAGCTTATCGATGAAAAAGTATCAGAACTTCAAACCAAAACGGAAGAAGATCACGAAGCACATCACGCAGGCTTATTAGAGGAAATTGTGGATTACCACAAATTAAAAATCATGCTCAGTAATCGACTTAACCGAGTCATTTAGTACAGGTCTAAGTCAATATGTTGTGTTTTTTCAATCAACTGAACCAGGCTCTTAACGCCCATCTTTTTCATTAATCTAAACCGGTAAGTACTTACTGTTTTTTCGTTTATATCAAGTGTTGCCGCAATATCTTTATTTCGCTTTCCTTTACTTATCAATCGAAGTACTTGTACTTCACGAGGCGAAAGTTTATCAAATACCGCCCGTGGGTTCTGGTTGGTCTCACTGAACGCAATGGTAGCAGCTAACTCGTTGGTGATATAAACTCCACCGCTACTTATTTTGAGTATAGCTTCGCGAAGATGACTAAGTGGATTTGATTTGGATAGGTAGCCAGAGGCACCCGCTTTAAGCGCACTTACGGCATACAATTCTTCTTCAAGTGCACTAAAAACAAGGAATTTGACTTTAGGGAATCTTTCTTTGAGTTTTTCGAGCATCTGTATAAAATCAAAACCAGGTAGATTCAACTCAAGCAAGACAACTGAGACTTTTTTAGTTCTTAAGAAATTCACTAATTCGGTATAATGTATTCCTTTGGCAACTATGCTGATTTCGGTAGAATTGCGGAATACAGCCTTTATACCTTTAAATATAATTGGGTGGGCATCGGCTACAAATACTCGAATCATGGGCAATTTTCTCTTTGCTAAAAGTATGAAAAATGCTCTTTAGTCCAGCTATTGATGCTGAAGAAGCGAACTTTGCCCTATTTATCTTAATTCATCGTGGATGATGCAAACGGGAATAGGGTCCATTTTATGCTTATTTGCTAGGTGGTGTTTTAAGAAAATAGACATCACGGTTTTTTGTCTACCTTCAAAGTCATCAGCCGTTTTGCCAATATCGTTTTGCTTCATGGCCCATTCGAGCTCTTTATAGGAAGCGCCGAGTTGGTCTTCGTCATTTCGATCGTCATCCCATAGTCCATCAGTTGGAGGTGCGAGAATAATTTCAGAGGACACTCCTAAGGTTTCGGCAAGCGCCCAAACTTCTGTTTTCATTAAATCGGCAATAGGACTAATATCAACACCTCCATCTCCGTATTTGGTGTAAAAGCCTACGCCAAAATCTTCAACCTTATTTCCAGTTCCTGTCACTAGATAACGGTGTCGAGCTGCATAGTAATAAAGCGTAAGCATGCGCATTCTGGCCCGACTGTTGGCAAGCGAAAGTTGGGCGGCTTCACTTTCATCACCCTGGCTGGTTATAGATGAAAAGGCATCAAATAGTGGATCTAGATTAATCCTTTTGCCAGAAACGTTTGGGTAACTATCTTCAAGCCATTTGATGTGATTTTGCGCCCGAGCTACTTGATTTTTTTTCTGTTTGATGGGCATCTCCAAGCAAATTGTTGGTAAGCCTGTTTTGGCACATAGCGTAGATGTGAGCGCAGAGTCTATGCCTCCAGAAACACCAACAACAAACCCTTTCATATTGCTTTTGGCAGCATAATTTTTAAGCCAATCGACTATATATTCAATTACCTGATTGTTTTTCATAGCATTCGTATCTTTATCCCTTTATGGACAAGGATATTTACGGTAAAATTAAGTCATTTTTCGCTCAACTAAAAGCGCTTGTTTTATTGTTTTTGCTGCTAAGTGGTTGCGCCAAGAATACACATCCCAAACCAAGTGATTTGCCCGAGGTCAACTTACGCTTTATTCGTTTTGAGCAGCTTTTTTTTGGTAAAGAAAATATCCCATTACAGCATTTAAAAAAGACATATCCTTATTTTTTTCCAGAAGCTACACCCGATTCTATTTGGCACAACAAACGCAAGGATTCACTTCAGTTAGCGCTGTTTCAAGCGACTCAGACTTTGAAGAGCGATGATTTGCGTCAACGTATAACTGCTGTATTGCAACACGTTAAGTTTTATTTTCCAGAAACTCCTATGCCAAAAAAGGCAATTACCTTGCTTACGGATGTAGACTATTCTCTTCGTGCTGTTGATGCCGATAGCTTATTGTTATTGTCCATAGATACGTATCTTGGTAGCACGCACCAGCTTTACGAAGGAATTCCTTTGTATATCAAGCAAACGCTTCAGTCAGCATACATCGAATCTGAGCTAGTAGATGCTTTGGCGCCACGTTTTGTGCCCAAGTCACCCGGGCGCAGTTTTTTAGCGCAAATGATTGCGCATGGTAAGCGCTTGCTGCTGCACGATTATTTTTTACCCCATTTAGCACAAAAAAATCACCTGCAATACACGACAGAACAGTGGGATTGGGCAATGGCACATGAAGAAGAAGTATGGGATTATTTTATTGCAAACGAACTTTTGTTTTCGACTAGTGATAAGTTGATTTTTCGATTTTTAACACCTGCTCCGTATTCCAAATTTTACACCTACCTTGATGTAGGATCACCGGGTCGAATAGGACAGTGGATTGGTTATCGAATTGTACACGCCTATCAAAAAAGAACAGGGGCATCATTGCATGAAGTGCTTGAAGCAGATGCCCAAGAAATATTAAAAAAATCACGATATAATCCATAAAATGCAACGAAAAACAACCATTACGCTAGATGTCGTATTAGACGAAAATCAAACACCAGAACAGATGAAATGGTCGGCTCCTGACGGTGGAGTAGACCAACAAGAAATGGATGCCTTTTTCTTTAGTTCTTGGAACAAAAAACAACAAGAAAGCGCACGTATTGATTTGTGGACAAAGGAAATGCCGGTTGATCAAATGCAGGTGTTTGTCCACCAAACTCTTGTTGGAATTCGAGCGTCTTATTTAAAGGCAACGGACGACACCCAAATGGCAGAGGCCATGCAGCAATTTTGTGATTTTTTTGCTTCCGAGCGTAATTTAAAAGCTGTCAAAAAGGGAAATTAGAGAAGCTTTTCAATATAACCAAGCAATTCATCTCTCCCCAATCCTGAGGACGAAGAAGTAATAAAGTTCGGTGGTACTTCCTCCCAAACACCGGCCAGTAGTGTATCGAGATATTTTTGAACGGTAGATTCAATCTTATTTTGAGACAGCTTGTCTGCTTTTGTAAAGACAATTGAAAAAGGAAGTTCTTTAGTGCCCATCCACTCCATAAATGCGAGGTCAATTGGTTGCGGCTCATGGCGAATGTCGATTAAAACAAAAGCGTTGACCATTTGTTTTCGTTCCAAAAAATAGTCGGTGATGTAGCGCTGAAATTCTTTTTTTTCTTTTTTGGAAACACGTGCATATCCATATCCCGGCAGGTCGACCAAGTGCCAATTATGATTGATTAGAAAGTGATTTATTAATTGCGTCTTGCCAGGGCGACCAGATGTTTTGGCTAGTCGCTTCCGTGCACACAACATATTAATTAAAGAAGATTTTCCAACATTTGATCGGCCAATAAAGGCAAATTCAGGAAGTGGTGATTTAGGGCACTGTGCGACCTTGGAATTACTGACCACAAATCTAGCATCCTTGATGCGCATGGCTACATATTATTTTCTTCCAGCCAGCCTGAAAGTATGGCGTTGAATTTTTCGGGATGTTCCATCATGGGTGCATGACCGCATTTGTCAATCCAGTAAAGTGTAGAATTGGGCAACAGTTTATTAAACTCTACACCGACATTTGGCGGTGTAACAGCATCTTGTTTCCCCCAGATTATACCAGTTGGAATTTTAATGTTAGGTAAGTCTTTTGCCATATTGTGTCGAATGGCACTTTTGGCAATGGTGAGGATTTTAATGAGCTTTCTTCTGTCGTTTACTGTTTCAAAAATATCGTCAACCACTTCTTTGGTGGCAATTTCCGGATCATAAAATACATCCTCCGTTTTTTTCTTGATATAAGCGTAATCTTCTCGCTTGGGATAGCTTTCGCCCATAGCATTCTCATATAGACCAGAGCTCCCCGTTAGAATTAGCCCCTTTACTTTTTCTGGAAAAAGCTTCGAGTGGAGTAATCCAATATGCCCACCAAGTGAGTTTCCAATCAACACCACTTGATCTTCGCCAAGATGGGTTATGAAATCACGCAGGTAGTGCGCAAATTGTTTCACATTGGTTTTAAGTAATGGCAAGTCGTATAAAGGAAGCATAGGTATAATTACTCTATACCCTTTTGATGGGAAGTAATTAGCGACACCGTCAAAGTTGCTCAAGCCACCCATTAGCCCATGTAGGATAATCAATGGCGTGCCAGCTCCACGCTCAAAATATGTATAATGACCTGACTCCTTAAGTGAATCTTGCATGCGAATGTTATGAGCAACAAATATAGGTAATAATAGCTGCAGCAGCAGTTAATTTTTTACAACAGCTGATACATGATAAAATATATCCGCTTAACGCTGAGTATTTTATTATCCCTAGAAATGAAGGGTGCTTGGGGTGGTAAAACTTATCAACAAAGTGGTAAAAAGTGGTAAAAAGTGGGAAATATTTCTTAGTTTTGAATCAAAGCCTTCGAAAATAAACGAGTGTCACATTTAATCGGAACATATCAATGTAAAGTAGATCCGAAAGGGAGGGTTAAAATCCCTGCAGCTTTATCCAAGCAAATGGCTACAACGCGTCAACAGCCATTTGTGGTCAAACGTGCTGTTTTTCAGCCGTGTTTGGAGCTATACTCTCTTTCTGAGTGGAATGCGCTGATGGAAAAGGTGAACAAGCTCAATCGATTTAAAAAGAAAAACAACGACTTCATTCGTCGTTTTACTGCTGGTGTCAAGGTTGTTGAATTGGATGCCACAGATCGTCTATTGGTGCCGCGCGACTTGGCGCGTATTGCGCACATCAGCAAAGAAGTGGTGTTGTCGGCTGCCGTGAATATTGTAGAAATATGGGACAAGCAGCATTATGAAAAGGCTATCGACGAAGCCTCAGTAGACTTTGCTGCCTTGGCCGAAGAAGTTATGGGGGATGATGGAGACGATGTATCATAAACCTGTATTACTTGATTCCTCTGTTTCTGGGCTAAACATCAAGCCTAACGCTGTTTATGTCGATGCTACTTTTGGAGGAGGCGGGCATGCTAAGGAAATACTTCAACAGATGAATTCGTCAAACAAACTGTATGCCTTTGATCAGGACGAAGATGCGCAACAAAACGCTATTGATGACGCACGCTTTACCTTAATCCCGCATAACTTTTGTCATTTAAAACGCTTTTTACGCTTTCACAAAATCGATTCTGTGGACGGAATTCTTGCCGATTTAGGGGTTTCGTCTTATCAATTTGACACTCCTTCACGAGGTTTTTCCATTCGTTTTGAAGGGCCCTTAGATATGCGAATGAATCAACATCAAAAGCTTACAGCCGAGGAAGTGATTAACGATTACGACGAGGGAGCGCTTGCCGATATTTTGTTTACCTACGGAGAGTTGCGTCATGCACGCAGAATGGCCAAACATATAGTAGGAGCAAGAAAAAAGCGAATTAACTCTACTGTGGCACTCAATGACCTTCTTGCTGATTTTTTACCTAAAGGGAACGAGCATAAAATATTGGCAAAAATATATCAAGCACTCCGCATGGAAGTAAATCAAGAGGTGCGTGTTTTGAAGCAGTTTCTTGAGCAATGCAAAGATGTTCTGCGCATAGGAGGTAGGCTAAGTGTTATTAGTTATCACTCTATTGAGGACAGGCTTATCAAACGCTTTATTCAGAATGGGAACTTTAGCAACGAACCTGCCAAAGACAATTTTGGTAACCCTACACGCTATTTTAAAAAATGCGGTGGATTACAAACACCATCGGAAGATGAAATTAACCTAAATAACCGAGCACGAAGCGCCAAGTTGCGCGTCGCAGAACGTATATGAAAACAGGACTTTTAAATCTGCTAAAAGGGACTTTCTTGGTGCAAGAAGGAGCATCGAAAAACTGGCGATTTATTCTATTTGTTTTTCTTCTTGCAGGCTTAATGATTACCGCATCACATCAAGTTGATTTGAAAGTAGTGCAAATTGCCAAAGCAACTAAAGAATTACAAGCGGTCCGCAGTGAGTTTGTCTCTGTTCGCGAGCAGGTGATGCACAAACGCATGGAAACGCAACTTGCGATTCAATTGCAGGAATATGGTATTTATCCGCCCGACAAGGCACCAATCAAAATAATTGTTCAAGCGGATGAATAAACAGAAGCACATTATCGCCCGCAGCTATTTGGTTGTTTTTGTCCTCTTTTTATTGGGCACTACTATTGGTTATCGATTGGTTTCATTACAGTTAACTGGAGGTGAGGAATACCGTCAGCTAGCAGAAAAGAACAGTATCAAAAACTTTGAAATTGCGCCACTTCGGGGCAATATTTACGCTCAGGACGGAAGTTTGTTGGCTACTTCTGTTGCTAAATACAGCATTCACTTCGATGCTGTTACTGTTCGCGAGCGCATTTTTAGGCAGCAATTGGGACCGCTTAGCGATTCGCTGTCGGCTATGTTTGGTAAACCGAGTCATGTTTACGAGCGTATTTTAAAAAATGCACGTGCGAAGCAAAGTCGGTATAGTCTAATCGCTCGTCGGTTGTCTTACCCCGAATTTCAGCGTATCAAGCAGTTTCCCATGTTTCGTCTTGGTGGTGTTCGTGGTGGTTTTATCGTCGATAGACAATTTGTTCGCGATCTTCCCCTTGGGAAAATGGCAGAACGTACCATAGGCTACGAGCAGCGAAAACCAAATGGAAGTTATTTGAAAGTTGGCTTAGAAGGAGCTTACGGGGTTCCTCTTCGCGGACAGTCTGGCTTACAACTTCGGCAACGTATCGCTAATGGAGAATGGAAGCCCATTACAAATGATTACCAGCAAGAGCCAATAGATGGTTTAAATCTGTGGACGACATTGGATACCAACATTCAAGATGTTGCTCATCATGCCTTGCTTGACGCTTTGGAAACATACGAAGCCGAACACGGAACGGTTGTTGTCATGGAAACCAAAACGGGAGCAATTAAGGCTATAGCCAACCTAGGGAGGACAGGAGAAAACAAATACTTCGAAAAGCTAAATTATGCGGTTGGTGAAGCGCACGAACCGGGCTCTACCTTTAAGTTGTTTGCGCTTATGGCAGCATTGGAAGACAAGGTTATCGATACGACTACTATGGTTGATACCGAAAAAGGGAAGCTTACTTTTTACGGAAAATATCATGTTCGCGATTCAAAACGAGGCGGCTATGGCGTGATCCCCGTAAGTCAAGTCTTTGAACGCTCATCTAACACGGGCATAGTAAAGTTAATTCACGAAAACTACAAAGAAAACCCAAGTCAGTTTACCGACAGACTGTTGTCCTTTGGCTTAGATAAGCCATTGGGCATTTCGATTACTGGTGAGGGTGCTCCTAAAATCCCGCATCCTAAAGATGCTGACTGGGATGGCTTGGATTTGCCTTGGATGGCCTTTGGTTACGGAGTGTCTTTAACTCCCTTACAAACACTTAGTTATTACAATGCAATTGCCAATAATGGCGAGTTGGTTATGCCGCGTTTTGTTTCTGCTGTACGTACGCTTGACGGAGCTTTAGTTGAAGATTATCCAAAAAAGGTAATCAACCCAGCAATCTGCTCGATGGAAACTGTTGGAAAGCTTCAGCAACTTATGGAAGGAGTGGTCAAAAATAAATGGGGTACCGCGCACAATATTTATGATAAAAAACTTTCTATGGCTGGTAAAACAGGAACCTGTCAGGTAGATTACACCACAGACAATGTAAAATACGTTTCCAGTTTTGTTGGCTATTTCCCTGCTGATAACCCAACTTACTCATGTATTGTAGTGGTGCACAAACCCAACAAATCAAAAGGCTATTACGGGAATATTGTAGCGGCTCCAGTATTTAAAAAAATTGCTGAATCGGTTATTCATGACATTCCACAAAGGACTTTATTAAATCTACATGAAATAGCAGCACTTCGTGCAGACCAAACTAAACCAGATGTACATGAGTTCTTAGAAACAGCACAGATGCCTGATGTCAGAGGATGGCCAGCCATGGAAGCTGTTACGGCACTGGAGAATTTAGGAATGGAAGTTAAAATCAGGGGAAAAGGAAAGGTCAAACGACAGTCCAAACGACCTGGCGATTCATTGAAAAAGAACCAAACAGTTTTACTAACGCTATCATGAAGATACTAAAAGACATCTTGTTTGGTGTGTCCTTGCAAACAGTTGCAGGAAGTACAAGTGTACCTATTCATAAGGTAGTGTTTGACTCTAGAGAAGTAGTTTCAGGTACTTTATTTGTGACAATAAAAGGATCCACACACGACGGGCATGCGCATATCGATAGGGCAGTGGATGCAGGCGCGGTAGCCATTCTTTGCCAAGTTGCTCCAGAAAATTTGAGGCCAGGAGTGAGTTACATCAGCTGTATGAATACACGCAATGCTTTAGCAACTGTGGCTGCAAACTGGTTTGACAGGCCAAGTAAATCATTAAAGTTGGTAGGAATTACGGGAACAAACGGAAAAACTTCTGTAGCGACCATGGCGTATCAACTATTTCACCATATGGGCTATACTACTGGCTTGTTGTCTACGGTGGATATACGAATTGGTAAAGAGATACGGCCTAGTACACATACTACTCCAAACCCTTTGCTCCTCAATCAAGTTTTACGCGATATGGTGGATGCTGGCGTTACGCATTGCTTTATGGAAGTTTCTTCACATGGGATAGATCAAGACCGAATAGCAGCTATTCATTTTTCAGGTGCTGTATTTACCAATCTTTCTCACGACCATCTCGATTACCACAAAGATTTTAAATCGTACCGCGATACCAAAAAATCATTTTTTGACTTGTTGCCAAAATCAGCATTTGCCCTATCCAACGCAGATGACAAAAACGGGGCCTATATGCTGCAAAACACCCTCGCTACAAAGAGATTCTATGGAACAAAACGATTGGCTGATATTCAGGTTAAAGTGCTCGAAAAAAGCTTTGAGGGTATGTTGCTTAAATTACAACACGAAGAGGTTTGGACTCCCTTAGTTGGTGGTTTTAATGCGTCCAATTTTGCTTGTGTTTATGCTATTGGTTTGTTACTTGATCAGGACAAAACAGAGTTATTGCCTGTATTGAGCACACTAAAAGGCGCCCCGGGAAGATTTCAGTCTATGCTTACCGAAAACGGCACTATAGCAATTGTTGATTATGCACATACACCAGATGCACTTAAGCAAGTGTTGGATACCATTACTAGTTTGCGTACCCGAAACGAAAAGCTCATTACAGTGGTGGGCTGTGGGGGGAACCGTGACAAGGCCAAACGACCGCTTATGGCCAAAATTGCTGTCGCACACAGCGATTTAACCATTTTCACATCTGATAATCCTCGCATGGAAGATCCAACTGCAATAATCAACGATATGGTTGATGGAGTTCCAGCTGAGGCTACACAAAAATACTTGACGGTCGCCGACAGGGCACAAGCCATCAAAACTGCATGTACAATGGCACAGGCAGCAGATATCATTTTGGTTGCGGGCAAGGGGCATGAAACCTATCAAGAACAAAACGGAAAACGGCTACCGTTTGATGACCAAGCAGAATTAAAACAGAATCTAAAAACGATTAACTAATGTTGTATTACTTGTTTGAATATTTAGAACGTGCCTACCAACTTCCTGGTGCGTCTCTGTTTGGGTATTTATCCTTTCGATCGGCAATAGCTATTTTATCGTCACTATTGATTACTGCTTTTTTTGGTAAACGCATTATCCAATTGCTGCAACAAAAACAGATGGGTGAGACCATTCGTGACTTAGGATTGGAAGGGCAAAAAGAAAAAGCAGGTACGCCAACTATGGGTGGATTGATGATCATTCTCGGTACGCTTATCCCCGTGTTTCTCTTTACAAAGCTCAATAATATCTACATCATTTTATTGGTGGTTACCACCTTATGGATGGGTTTTATTGGATTTGTAGACGATTACTTAAAAATTAAAAAGAAAGATAAAGATGGACTTAAGGGGAAGTTTAAGTTGATAGGACAAATAAGTCTAGGACTAATTGTCGGCTCAGTATTGTATTTCCATCCAGAAGTAACCATGCGTAATCAAATTGAAGGCGCCACTGTTTTTGGCTTGGAGGAAAAATCGACCAAGACAACCATCCCTTTGCTAAAAAACAACGAACTTGAATACAGTGATTTTATATTTTGGGCAGGAGACAGTGCAGCTGATTACGCTTGGCTTATTTTTATTCCTGCCGTCATTTTTATTGTTACTGCTGTTTCTAATGGAGCAAATCTCACCGATGGGATTGATGGATTAGCTGCAGGTACAGCTTCCATCTCCGTCTTAACCCTAGGGCTTTTTGCTTGGGTTTCTGGCAATATTATTTTTGCTGACTACCTCAATGTTATGTATATACCCGAGGTAAGTGAGGTAGTTGTTTTTGTTGCGGCTTTTGTTGGAGCCCTTGTTGGGTTTTTGTGGTACAATGCCTATCCAGCACAAGTTTTTATGGGCGATACGGGCAGCCTTACTATCGGTGGAATTATTGCCGTTTTAGCGCTCGCTGTTCGTAAAGAATTACTCATTCCCATTTTGTGTGGTGTGTTTTTGATCGAAAATCTATCGGTAATTCTTCAGGTGGGCTACTTCAAATACACCAAAAAGAAATGGGGTATTGGTAAGCGCATTTTTAAAATGGCGCCACTACATCATCATTACCAAAAGCTAGGTTATCACGAAAGTAAGATCGTTAGTCGTTTTTGGATAATAGCCATTATGCTGGCCATTGTAAGCCTTGTAACGCTAAAAATTAGATAATGAAAAAATTAGTTGTACTTGGCGGAGGTGAAAGTGGCGTTGGAGCCGCACTGTTGGCACAACGCAACCATTGGGATGTTTTTGTGTCCGATATGGGCTCTCTATCCCCAAGTGCGAAAGAAATTTTTAAAAAAAATAAAATCCAGTGGGAGGATGGAACTCATTCAGTGGAGCGTATCATTCAAGCCGAACTGGTTGTTAAAAGCCCAGGAATTCCAAACCATGCAGCAGTGATCAAAACCATTGAAGGAGCAGGCATTACCATAATTTCTGAAATTGAGTTTGCAAGCAATTATACAGATGCAACCATAATAGGCATTACTGGGAGCAATGGCAAAACCACTACAGCCATGCTGACCCATCACTTACTTACCGAAGGAGGTGTTGACGTTGGATTGGCTGGTAATATTGGCAATAGTTTTGCCAAAGCACTCATTGAAGACAAACGTGAAGTTTACGTCTTAGAAATAAGTAGTTTTCAATTGGAGCACATTAAAAAATTCCACCCTCAAATAGCGGTAATTACCAATTTAACACCAGACCATTTAGACCGTTACAACAATTCGTTTGAAACCTATTGCACCACAAAATTTAAGTTGCTGCAAAACCAAACGAATGAAGATCATTTTATTTATGATGCTGATGACCAAACCATTGTTTCGCATATTTCACGCCTCAATCCTGTCGCACAACAGCACCCTTATTCAAATACTAATTCCACAACTATGTTTGCCATTAATAACCCATCACTACGGGGCCGCCATAACGCCAAAAATGCCATGGCAGCAGCCACCATTGCTCAGCTTTTTGAATTAAGCGATCAAACAATACAATCAAGTTTACAGACCTTTCAAGGAGCGGCACATCGCCTGGAGCCAGTGGTTTCCATTTTGAAAGTTGCTTACATCAATGATTCAAAAGCAACTAATGTGAATGCAACATTTTATGCATTGGATAGTATGAATCAACCCACGGTATGGATTGTAGGTGGTGTAGACAAAGGAAATGATTATACGAGCTTACTTCCTTTGGTCCACGAGAAAGTAAAAGCCATTGTTTGTTTGGGAGTGGATAATCAAAAAATCATCGATATTTTTTCGTCAGTTGTAGATGTATTGGTCGAAGCCAAGGACATGAAAATTGCTGTCAAGGCAGCCTACAGCTTAAGCGATAAGGGAGACGCAGTATTGCTTTCTCCAGCTTGTGCCAGCTTTGATTTATTTAAAAATTACGAGGATAGGGGAAATCAATTTAAAGCAGCAGTTAGAACATTATAGGATGAAAATTAGCCAGTACTTACAGGGTGATAAATCTATTTGGGGGATAGTCGTACTTCTCTCCATCTTTTCTTTTCTTCCTGTTTATAGCGCGAGTTCCAACTTGGTTTATGTAGTTGGTTCGGGTTCTGTATTTGGTCATTTACTCAAGCATGTAGCCATTGTGTGCGTTGGCTGGGTGATTATGTATGCAGTACACCTTATTCCTTTTCGATATTTTTCTGGGCTGTCCAAGATTGGTTTGCCCATAGTAGTAGTTTTGTTGGTAGTTACTGCACTGCAAGGAACAACTATAGATGGGGCAAATGCGAGTCGTTGGATAAACATCCCAATCTTGGGCGTATCTTTTCAAACCTCTACTTTGGCTACTGTTGTACTATTAGCCTATGTAGCGGACTATTTTGCTATTAAAAAGGAACAGTCCATTGCTTTTGGCGAGAGTTTACTCACGCTATGGCTTCCTGTTTTTTTGGTCGTTGGACTTATTTTGCCTGCCAACCTTTCAACAGCTGTTTTACTCCTTTTTATTGTGGCTGTAGTTGCCTTTTTGGGTGGTTATCCAATAAAATATTTGTTGGGTATGTTAGGGGCATCCTTAGTGCTTCTTACTCTTTTTGTCTTACTGGCAAAAGCGTATCCAGAATCGTTTCCTAACCGAGTGGATACTTGGATGAGTCGAATTGAGAGTTTCTCGGGTGAAGGAGATAATAACACCAATTACCAAATAGAGCGTGCAAAGGCGGCTGTTGCCGTTGGAGGTGTCGTTGGTATTGGTGCTGGGAAAAGCATGATGAAAAATGTATTGCCACAAAGTTCTTCAGATTTTATTTACGCCATTATTGCTGAAGAATATGGAATGCTAGGTTCATTGTCCTTATTGTTCCTATTTCTGCTATTGCTTTTTCGGGTTTTGATTAATGCCAATAAGTCGGAAAGTTTTTTTGGTCAACTGCTTATTTTGGCGATGGGCTTGCCGATTGTCACTCAGGCGTTTATCAATATGGGTGTGGCCGTGGCGATACTTCCCGTAACAGGTCAACCTTTGCCATTGATTAGCAGCGGGGGTACTTCGCTTTGGATGACCTTTCTGGCTGTAGGTATTATATTAAGTGTCACCGCAAATCGTCAAGCAGTTTCAAGCGAATCATTGTCTAACCCTTTAGCTGAATTAAGTGAGCAAGCCTAGAGTAATTATTTCTGGAGGAGGTACTGGGGGACATATTTTCCCAGCACTAGCGATTGCCGATGAGCTAAAGGCACAATTTCCTCATGGATCAATTCTTTTTGTAGGTTCCTATAACCGCATGGAAATGCAGCGCGTTCCCAAAGCAGGATATCCTATCAAAGGGCTCTGGATCTCAGGATTTGATCGAAAAAATATGCTCCGAAATAGCGTATTCCCGCTAAAGCTGATGTGGAGTATGTTACAAGCTTTTGTTACACTGAAGCGTTTTCGTCCAAATGCTGTAATTGGAACGGGTGGTTTCGCTAGTGGCCCTTTGCTGTATATCGCTTCCTTGCTCGGAATTCCATCTATGTTACAAGAACAAAATGCTTTTCCTGGAGTAACAAATAAAGCACTTGCCAAAAGAGTTCAGGCTATATGTTTGGGGAGTGAAGCAGCTCAGAAGTATTTTCCAAAAGATAAGGTAACGATAACAGGCAATCCAGTACGTGCCGCCTTGCATCAGTCTATCACTAAAGAAGCGGCCTGTACTCGGCTAGGCTATGACGCTACAAAATTTACTCTTCTGGTTATGGGTGGGAGTTTGGGTGCGCGAAAGCTAAATCAACTTATCAGCCACCACCTTGTCGATATTCAAGCGCTTGGTATTCAACTAATCTGGCAGTGTGGTCAATTATACGCTGCTGATTATAGCTCACTTGGTACCGAAAATATTTACGTAAAGCCATTTATCGATGATATGCCAGCGACCTATGCAGCTGCTGACTTAGTAGTTTCACGTGCCGGTGCTTTGGCAATTTCTGAATTGTGTATGCTGGGAAAACCGACCTTGTTTATTCCTTCCCCTAATGTTGCTGAAAATCATCAAGAAAAAAATGCGCAGGCTTTGGTCGATAAAGCTGCAGCAGTGATGATACGTGAATCAGCTGCAGATAATACGTTTTGGCCTGTTTTACGTGAGCTCATTGATGATCGTTCTAAGTGCCAACAATTGAGCAACAACATTAAAAAGTTTGCGCACCCTAATGCAACAAAAGAAATAGTAGAAACCTTTAAAAAAATAGTGGCACATGGCTAAACACCCCGTTTATTTTATTGGTATTGGCGGCATTGGTATGTCGGGTGTAGCACAATATTTCTTGGCATTGGGTCACCCCGTAGCTGGATACGATCGTACCCTAACTCCGCTTACAACCAAATTAGCTGCTCTAGGGGCACTTATAACAGATTGCGATGTTGTAGATCAAATTCCGGTAGAATTTACGGACCCTAGCCAAACAAAAATTGTTTACACGCCTGCTATTCCCGATAATTCCCCACTACTTGTTTTTTTTAAAGAAAATGGATTCCAACTTCAAAAACGAGCTGCTGTAATTGGTGAAATTAGCAAAACCATGCCTTGTTTGGCTGTAGCGGGTACACACGGTAAAACGACCACCTCAGCTTTGCTGACCCATTTACTTCGTTCGAGTGGTAAAAAAATAACCGCATTTTTGGGTGGTATAGCCGAAAATATCGGCAGTAATTTTTTATTGGAGGGACAGGATGCTTTGGTGGTAGAAGCAGATGAATTTGATCGTTCGTTTATGCACTTACAGCCAACAGCTTTGGCCTTGACATCTACCGACGCCGATCACTTGGATATCTACGGTACTGCAGACGAATTGACCCAAACCTTTATGGATTTTGCATCTAAGGTTCCTGCAGAAAAGCGGTTCATTCGTCATGGATTGGACGTTGCTGGTAATTCGTTTGGTCTTGAAGAAGGCACCTATCAAGTTGTACACCTCCGCACTATTTTGGGCAGTTATGCATTTGACTTTATTACACCAAATGGAAGTCTGTATGATTTACGCTTGCCCTATCCAGGACACCACAACCTAATGAATGCAGCAGCAGCTATTGCCTTGGCTATGGAGCTAGATTGTTCTGAAAAAGCCATCCGCAAGGGACTCCAATCCTTTGCCGGAGTTGATCGTCGGTTTAGTATTCGAATGACCGAACCGAAGATTTTGGTTGATGACTATGCACATCATCCAACAGAAATTAATGCAGTCTATGATGCTTTGGACGCATTTTATCCAAACAAAAGAAAACTGGCGATATTCCAACCACACCTATTTTCACGCACCCGTGATTTTGCTTCAAGCTTTAAAGAAGCACTAGCTCGCTTTGATGAACGATTACTTCTGGAAATTTATCCTGCAAGAGAGTTGCCTATAGCCGGGGTAAACAGTGAACTATTGCTTAGCACTAGGGATGGTTTAGGTCAGTTGGTAACAAAAGAGGAGCTGACCCAAAAAGTATGTGAATCAACTGCAGAAATCATTGCTGTAATGGGTGCTGGTGATATAGCTTTTGAGGTCGAAAATATAGTGCAATCCCTTAAAAAACAACAACATGCGTAGTACCCTATTTGCTGGAAGTTTGTTTGTATTGATGGTTGTATTGGCTAGCGTGATGCAGCAACGAAACGGACAACGTACGGTCCGTTTGGATCATATTGTTTGGGAGGAAAACCACCCTCGGTTAATTGCTCAAGACTCCGTTAATAAATTGTTGACACTTGCTTTACGCGACAGTTTAAATACATTTAAAAGTGGTCTAAATTTGAGAAACATTGAAGCGATACTCAACCAAAATGATTGGATAGCGCAAGCTCAGAGTTACACGCTAATTGACGGGGGCTTAGGTGTCCAAATAACAACCAAATTACCAATAGTGCGCATAAAAGGCGATAGGAATTATTATCTTGATGCAGCTGGGAATCCGTTTCCCTTGTCTCCATATCAGTCTGTATCTGTTCCATTTTTTTATGGAAATCCAACAGCCGAACAAGTAAAGTCACTTATTTCAGTAGTGCAAAACATAGCACAAGATCCATTTATGAAAGATCATATTGTTTCTTATGATTGGACTCCATCTGGACTGGCAATGGAACCCAGAACACACGAGTATGCAATTGTGCTTGGCGATGAAAAGCAATTGCGTCAAAAACTAACTAAGTACAAGGTTTTTTATGCCAAGATGCGGGACAGTGTACTTATGGATTCGTATAAAAAAATAAACCTTTCGTTTCACGGGCAAGTAGTTTGCTCAAAATAAATATAATATGGAACTCGAAAAATTAGCTGTTGGATTAGATATTGGGACCACCAAGATTGTGGCCATGTTGGGCGTTAAAAATGAATATGATAAACTTGAAATTGTTGGCATTGGTAAATCCAAGAGTCAGGGTGTTCACCGTGGTGTGGTCAACAACATAACACAGACCATCCAGTCTATTCAAGCAGCCGCACAAGAAGCGGAGGCAATTTCTGGAAAGAAAATTGACCGAGTTGTGGTTGGAATAGCTGGGCAGCACATCCGCAGCTTGCAACACAGTGATTACATCACGCGTACCAATGCTGATGAGGTAATTGACGAAGCGGATATTGAACGGCTAAAGAATCAGGTGTTCAAACTTGTGATGCTTCCAGGTGAAGAAATCATTCATGTGTTACCTCAAGAATATAAAGTTGATGGACAAGCCGAAATTAAGGAGCCAATTGGTATGTATGGGGGTAGGCTAGAGGCTAACTTTCACGTAGTGGTTGGTCAGGTATCGTCGATTCGAAACATTATGCGCTGTGTTAAGTCTGCCGGAATAGACTTTGGCGGCATTACGTTAGAACCCTTGGCATCTGCTGATGCAGTGCTGAGTCAAGAGGAAAAAGAGGCAGGTGTTGCCTTAATCGATATTGGTGGTGGCACAACCGATTTAGCCATTTTTAAGGACGGTATCATCAGGCATACAGCCGTAATTCCATTTGGCGGCAATGTTATTACAGAAGATATTAAAGAGGGATGTTCGATTATTGAAAAGCAAGCGGAATTGCTCAAAATCAAATTTGGTTCAGCTTGGCCTGGAGAAAATAAGGACAATGAAATTGTTTCTATCCCAGGGCTTCGCGGTCGTGATCCAAAAGAAATTACGCTGAAGAACTTGTCTAAAATCATACATGCACGTGTTCAGGAAATTATTGAACAGGTTTATGCCGAAATCAAAAATTACGGACATGAAGAGCAAAAGAAAAAGCTCATTGCTGGTATAGTGCTCACAGGCGGCGGTAGCCAACTAAAGCACCTCAAGCAACTGGTCGAATACATCACGGGTATGGACACACGTATTGGCTATCCCAATGAGCACCTGGCCGGCGACACAGATAAAGCTACTGCCAGCCCACTGTATGCCACTGCTGTTGGATTGGTTATGAATGCTGCTGAAAAGCAATTGGCGCATTTGGATGAAGAGACTGAGGCAGTAACTGAGGAGAAAGAAGCTGAAACTTCTGGAACGATAGCAGATAAACCTACTAAAAGGGTCTCTGTGATTGACCGATTTACGGAACGATTAAAAACATTTTTAGAGAGCGCTGAATAAATATTTTTTTTATGGAACCATTTGAGAACATAACATTCGATTTACCAAAAAACAGAAGTAACGTAATAAAAGTCATTGGTGTAGGCGGTGGCGGTAGCAACGCCCTAAACTATATGTACCGACAAGGTATTAATGGGGTGGATTTTGTTGTCTGCAATACCGACGCACAGGCACTTGAGAACAGTCCCATCCCCAATAAAATTCAGCTTGGAGTATCGCTAACTGAAGGCTTGGGCGCTGGAGCAGATCCTCAGGTAGGTGCTCAATCTGCACTGGAGAGTTTAGATCAGATATCCGAGACATTAAGCGTGAATACAAAAATGGTATTTATTACTGCTGGAATGGGAGGCGGTACTGGAACAGGTGCAGCACCTGTGATTGCCAAGCTCGCGCAAGAACTCGGCATCCTGACGGTAGGTATCGTAACCATGCCCTTTCATTTTGAGGGAAAGACAAGAAACGAACAAGCCCAACAAGGACTAACTAATTTGCGAAAGCACCTCGATTCGCTTATTGTAATAAATAACAATAAACTTCGAGAAGTCTATGGGGATCTAGGCTTTAAACAGGGTTTTGCCAAGGCAGACGAGGTACTTGCCAAGGCCTCAAGAGGAATTGCTGAAGTAATCACCAATCACTATACGCAAAACATCGATTTACGTGATGCCAAGACAGTGCTTGCCAATAGTGGCACGGCCATAATGGGCTCTGGAACTGCCTCAGGTAGCCAACGTGCACACGAAGCCATCGAGCAAGCACTTGACTCCCCGTTATTAAATGACAACAAAATTCTTGGTGCTAAAAATGTATTGCTCCTTATTGTCTCAGGAAATGATGAGGTTACTATTGATGAGATTAGTGCCATTAACGAGTTTATTCAGAAAGAGGCAGGAAACCATACCAATATAATTATGGGAATTGGCGAGGATGAATCACTAGATAATGCTATTTCGGTGACCATTATTGCGACTGGATTTGCCGTAGAAATGCAGCAAGAAATTGTGCATGCTGATCCACAAAAAATTATTCACTCACTCGATGATGAACAGCGTGTCACTCACGACTTAAATGTTGGGCAAATTCCACTTTTTGCACCCGAGGGTACGAATGCACCAAAAGAAACGGCTACTCATGAAGATTATGTTCCCACTTCGGATGTTATTCGTTCTATCGACATACAAGCAGAAGAAGTAGCAGCTCCCTTAGAGGATATGATTGCTGCTGAACCAACTTCATTTACCATTCATGACGTTACACCTTCTGAAATGGATATTGAGGTAATCGATGCTGAGGTAGTAAAACCCGAAGAAAAAGAAACAGCTGTTGTGGATCAGCCAATTGCATCTCGTTCAAATCAGCCAAACCTCGAGTCCGCTGTATTGTTTGAGTTAGAGGACGACAGCCAGCCCGTTGTGGCTCAAGGAAAAAATCAGCCAAAGGGAGAAGACGAGATTACGCGATTTGTTCTTGAAATGGATGAGGAGGAGCCCGTTGCGGTTACAAAAACCAGCCCCAAAGCGACGCCTGTAAAGACGGCAGAAAAACCATTTTCCCCTATTGATGGGACTATTGAAGAAGGACTATCGAGCCGAACAGAAGAACGCAAACAACAGTTGAAACAATTTAACTATCGCTTTAGTCAAAACAAACGAGTTGACGATCTAGAACGCGAGCCTGCTTACAAGCGTCAGGACGTTTCGTTGGAGCGTCCTGAGCAAGATGGGGAAACATCACGGACAAGTCTGAGTACAGATAGTAACGATGGCTTACAGCTGAGAACCAACAATTCATTCTTACACGATAACGTAGATTAATTATGTCTTTACAAGATCAAATAACCGAACAACTAAAAGTTGCCATGAAAGCAAAGGATACGGTAGCTTTGGAATCACTTCGAGCAATAAAATCAGCTATTCTATTAGCACAGACCCAAGCCGGTGCTAAAGACCTGAATTCAGATGATGAAATTAAGCTGGTTCAAAAGTTGGTCAAACAACGAAAAGACAGTGCCGAGATTTTTCGCCAGCAAGGACGAGTCGATTTAGCCGAACCCGAAGAAGCACAAATAAAGATAATTGAACAATTCTTACCCGAACAATTAGACGAAGACGCTATAGCAGCACAAATTGACATCATCATTACCAAAACAGGGGCAGCCGGAATGAAAGATATGGGTAAGGTAATGGGTATGGCGAGTAAGGAAATGGCCGGCAAAGCTGACGGAAAAACCATTTCATCAATAGTTCGTCAAAAATTGTCGTAATGCTGCATTTTTACTTTAGCTCAATACTTAATTAGCTCTGTTGATTGCTTGTAAACGGATTTTAGCGAAAAGGTTCTAAACCTTGAATCAAAAATCATAGGTAGTTTATGTATATCGATTTATTCTTGAAAGAGAATAATTCAGTTTGATGCGCAAGGTATTTTTTACACTCTTTTTAGCAGTCGATTTTTTTTGTTCTGCTCAACAAATTCAGGTACCGTCATTAAAGGAGGCAGCAGGATTTTCAATAGGTTCCTCAATACGCTTTGTTCCATTTATGCAGGATGATGTCTTGAGGCAACTCCAAGCACACCATTTTGATAGTTATACCGCTGGCAGTGATATGAAAATGTATCAGATAGCACCTAGAGAGGATGTACTTCAATGGGCTCGAGTAGACAGCATTGTGGCTTACACACAAAAACACAATCAACGTCTGTTTGGGCACACATTAATTTGGCACAGCGCTACCCCCAGATGGGTTGAAAAAAAAGCGAAAAAAAATCCAAAGTGGCTTGATGGGTTTATGAAGCACTATATCCAAACATATGTAGGTCGTTATAAGGGAATTGTTGATGGTTGGGATGTTGTGAATGAGGGCTTCAATACAAAAGGGGCTGGATATAGAACAGCGAGTATTTGGTATGAGGCTATGGGCGAGGAATATATTGAAAAGGCTTTTCGCTATGCGCACGAGGCCGACCCAGACGCTGTATTGTTTTACAATGATTTTAATATTGAGCGCGATACCTTAAAGTTTAATTCCATGATGAAAATGGTCACGGATTTTCAGCGAAGAGGGGTTCCTATCTCGGGTATAGGTTTCCAGATGCACATCCGTATGGATATACCGAATGAGGTCATTGCCTATACTTTGCAAAGAGCTGCAGATACTGGCTTGCAAATTCACTTATCTGAAGTAGATATTATATTTAACACTCATGATGATAGCAAGGGTGGAGGTGTTCAACTGTACGATAGACTTACGGAATCGATGCGCTTAAAGCAAGCACAAAAATATGCAGATCTTGTGCATATGTATCAAGACATAGTTCCCAAGTCACAACAGTATGGAATTACTTTTTGGGGGTTTAACGATCGGGATACATGGATAAATCGTTTTTTTAAGCTACGCGACTGGCCTTGCATTTATGACGAACAACTTAATCCCAAGCCAGCCTTTTATGGATTTTTAAACGCGCTTGACGCACCGTGATTTATTATTTGCTTGTGGCTTGGTGAATAGTTTGTATAATTCTTGCTCCATACAGACGCATTAACGTATTTTTGTCCTCAAGCGGCCCAGTAGTTCAACTGGATAGAATATCAGATTTCGGCTCTGAGGGTTGGGGGTTCGAATCCTCCCTGGGTCACGAACTAAACTTTCTTAGCCATGTTTTGGCTTGAGATTCATTTTGGCAGATGGAACAGATCACTTTTCTGTTATCTCTATTAATTTTCCTTAAATTGCTATTTGAATTGATAGTTCTCTAATATTAATTTCACTAGGATGCCACGACGAATAGTATATGCGCTGATTATATTGATTTCGACCCATACTTTTTCTCAAGATAAGTACATTCCATCAAAAGAGAATATACAAGCAAGAGAATGGTTCCAAGATGCCAAATTTGGTCTTTTTATTCACTGGGGCATATACAGTGTACTTGGAGATGGCGAATGGGTAATGAATAAGCAAAACATTTCTATAGGACAATACAATAAGCTAGCTTCTTTTTTTAACCCCACCTTTTTTGATGCAGATCAATGGGTTTTGATGGCAAAAAATGCGGGGATGAAATACATCACGATAACCAGCCGACACCACGATGGATTTTCCATGTTTGAATCAGAGGCTTCTGACTTTAATATTGTTAAAAAGACACCATACGGAAAAGATGTACTGAAGCTGTTGACGGATGCTTGTAATAGACACGGTCTAAAAATCTTTTTTTATTATTCTCAGCTGGATTGGTATAGAGACGATTATTTTCCTAGAGGGAAAACAGGACTTGGAATAAAAGGCAGAAAAGAAGGTGATTGGGACGATTACATCGATTTTATGAAAGCTCAGTTAACCGAACTTTTGACCAATTATGGTAAAATTGCAGGTATCTGGTTTGATGGCGAGTGGGATCAATTTGAATTTGCAGTTAATGAAAACGGCAAGCGAACGCTTATCCAGAAAAAAATGGATTTTAAACTTGATGAAATATATAGTTTGATTCATGAGTTGCAACCACAGGCCTTGATAGGGAGTAATCATCATTTGGCTCCTAATCCTGGAGAGGATTTTCAAATGTTTGAAAAAGATTTACCCGGTAGGGATACCAAATCTTTTGCAACAAATAAAGAAGATATTGGCCAGTTACCCTTAGAGGTCTGCGAAACAATAAACGGTACTTGGGGGTTTAACCTAAAAGACACAAAACACAAATCAAAGAAAAAAATAGTTCAATACTTAGTAAAAGCAGCAGGGTATAACAGCAATCTTTTATTAAATGTAGGTCCAATGCCTAACGGAAGAATTCAGCAAGAACACATTGATGTTTTACAGCAAGTAGGAGCGTGGCTTGACATTTATGGAAAGACCATTTACAACACAAGAGGTGGTCCTGTAAAAACTACTGACGAACTGGCATCTACGCAAACAGGCGATACGGTTTATCTTCATATGCTAAACAACAGTAAGAAATCTTATTTTATTGATGGTTACCTCCCTACGATTAAAAGCCTAAGCTATTTCAATTCCGGTAATAAAGTAAACTTTAGGCTAAGAAAAGATGGTTTACAGATTAATTTGGATCAGGAAGAAATGGATGATATAGATACGATTTTGGTACTTCAGTTATAAAAAAACAATACTATATAAATTTTCATAAATTTGATTCATGAAAGACCTAAAGTATTTAATGGCATACACGGTGCCTTTAAGCGTTGTTGTTAGCTTTTATTTTGGCGGGGTCTTTTCCTATACCTCTCTGGTATATGTTTTTGTATTTATACCGCTGGTAGAATTACTCTTGCCTGTACAGGATGTAATGTTCTCTGAAAATCAGGTAAATACACGTCTAAAAAATAAGATGTTTGATTGGCTTTTGTACCTAAACGTGCCCATTGTTTATGCCTTGCTTTTTTTTGGGCTCTATGTTTTTGCAACCTATTCGTTTGATACGTATGTGTATTTCGGTCTAATACTATCGCTCGGTATTCTTTTGGCGACCAATGCAGTGAATGTCGCCCACGAGTTGGGACATAGAAAAAGTAAATTGGAACAAACCTTAACTCGACTGTTGTTGCTTCCTTGCTTGTACATGCACTTTACAATTGAGCACAACCGTGGACACCACAAATTTGTAGCTACGGCAGAAGACCCAGCTACTGCCAAAAGAGGACAGGTGCTTTATCACTTTTGGCTTACTTCGGTATTGGGTCAGTACACCAATGCTTGGCGTATTCAGCGTACCGCATTAAAAAAGAGTGGAGTAGGATTCTTTTCACTACACAACAAAATTTTGCTTTTTACGATTTATCAAATTTTGTACTTAGCTACTGTCTATATGGTATTTGGATTATTTCCTTTTTTATGTGCGTTCGTTATTGGTGTTATTTCTTTTTTGTTTTTAGAGACCATCAATTACATTGAGCACTACGGTTTGGTTCGAAAGAAAATTGACGGTAAATACGAAAAAGTGCAAAACATACATTCGTGGAATTCGGATCATATTATGGGGCGGATAGTACTTTATGAATTAACACGCCACAGCGACCATCATTATCGTGCATCCAAAAAATACCAAATTTTGGAAAGCCACAAAACCAGCCCTCGGTTACCCTTTGGTTATCCTATGTCTATGCTATTGGCACTAGTTCCCCCTTTGTGGTTTCGTGTGATTCATCCCAAGTTGAAGAAAATAAACAGTTGATGCGCCCTTCTGCTAAAAACAGCTCTATTTTGCTTTGTTTTTAGTTGGTGTTGCCAAGCTGTTTTAGTTTTTGATTCAAAAATGTTACATAAGTTTTTCAACTTAAAATAATATTGCGATACCTTATATACATAACTTATGAAAAAGTATTATTTCTTTTTGTTCATTGGATTCTTATTGAGTGCTCAAGATCATCATGTACACACTCCTTGGAATTTAGATGGGGCCAAACAACGGATCGATTCTATTCGCAAGGGAAATGCGCTAATTGAATTTGAGCTCAATGGTCAAAAATTTACTGGTAAAACAGGTCAGATACAACTCGACTTAGACCGACATGAGTTTAAGTTCGGCGTTTCCATGACCCAATCAAGATCCTTTGCGCAAGCTGACCAAAGCTTCAGTAGCCATGACTTTGTTCACTATAAACAGCGAGTTGCGGAACTCTTTAACTTTACTACAGTTGGGTTTTACTGGACCATATTTGACGAACAACGAAACTTGAGCTTCCCAAAAAAGTATATCCGCCATGTCTTGGATTGGGCTAATGAAAATCGGATAGAGGTCAAGGGACACCCCTTGATGTGGCATGAGTCCATACCAAAATGGGTGGCAGCACTTGAAGACACGGAAAAGGTAGATAAATTAATTTTCCGTCGTATACGTACACTTTTAGAAAGTTATCCGAGTATACAATATTGGGATGTATACAATGAGCCAGTAGCTGTTTTTAAAGATCACGTTACCCCAAACGGGGTAACACGTTGGGTTGCTGACAAAGGTGGAATTTATCCAGCAATGAAAAGCCTGTATTCTTTTGTTAACGGCATTGATTCAACCAAAGTGTACACCAACAACCACTACAATCCTAAATCGGATGCGTTTTTTGAGATCAACAAACACTTTGTTGAGAATAATGTTCAATACAGTGCGATTGGCATGCAAGCACATATGCAAACTCATGATGGGGTCTTGGACGAGCAAACTCTTTGGGACATGATGGATCGCTATGCAACATTGGGTAAAGACATCCAATTCACGGAGTTGACCGTTACCAGCTCCAAGCGATTTAAGGATTGGCGTGAGCATCAAGTTTTTTTAGCCAAAAAGGCTGAAGCTCGAAAACTCGGGGAAAACCTAACACTCCCTAGTTTGTCCGAATATGAGGACTATCAAGCAGCCTATGTAAAAGATTTTTATACGTTAGTTTTCAGTCACCCTCAAGTTACCTCCATTACATTTTGGAATCTTAGCGATAAGAATGCTTGGCGTGGCCATGCAGGCGGATTATTAGATAAAAATATGGCCCCCAAAAAGGCCTACAACACACTAAAAAGGCTAATTAAGCAAACTTGGCATACGGCGATTGACGCCTCTGTAAATCTTGAAGAAGCCTTTTCCTTTAACGGTTTTTATGGGTCCTACACGGGTACCCTGAGTGTTGATGGTAAAAGCTATCCAATAAGTTTTGATCACAAAAAAGGAAATTCAGAAACAGTAGTTATTCCTTTAAGCGAGTAATCCTATTCGCCGGTCAGGTTCAGTATTGGTTCCTGAATGTCGTCTTCCATTTTTTTGTTTTGAAGTCTGTATTCTTTTGGTACTAAACCTGTGAAGCTTTTAAAACGTTTTGTGAAATAAGAGGGACTTGAGAAACCAACTCGGAAACAAATTTCAGCAACCGACAAATCTGTTTGCTCCAATAATTCTTTGGATTTTTCAAGGCGAATTTTTCGAATTAATTCATTGGCGGACATATTGGTCAAGCTCTTTATTTTACGGTAAAGCTTACTTCGGCTTAGGTTGAGGTGCTCAGCAATTTCTTGGACACTCAGACTCTCGCTTGACAACTGTTCTCCAATCACATTGATTGCATCGGATACTAATTTTTTGTCTGAGCTGTTTCCATCTATATCGAGTTCTAAGCTATTAAAATACGCATCGTAAAAATAATCTTTTGAACGCATAAGATGTTTTAAATGTGACTTTAGCAGCTCGAGGCTAAAGGGCTTTTTAAGGTAAACATCTGCTCCAGATTCTATCCCAGAAATGCGTTCTTGTTCTGCAACCTTAGCGGTAAGCATAATGACAGGTATGGTACTAGTTTTGTTCGATGATTTAAGCGCATTACACATCTCAATACCGTCCATTTCTGGCATCATAACATCTGTTATGATAACATCTGGAGCTCTGAGTTTACTCATTTCCAAACCTATTTTTCCGTTACCCGCTTCATATACTGTAAAACTAGAATTAAGTTCCTTTTTCAGGTAGTCTCTTAACTCCACATTATCCTCCACAATAAGAATGCTTTTTTTACTTTTTTCGCCTACAATATCCTCTTTGCTATCGTATGCATCTGCTTCAGTAGCAACCGCTACAGTTTGTTGCACTAGGCCTTTTTTAATGTGCTTTATTTGATTTTCTTCGAAGTGATTTTTACCAGCAGGGAAATAAACTTTAAACCTAGAACCTTCTTTTTCGACACTCTCTACTTCTATTTTTCCCTTGTGGTATTCCACAAAGGTACTCACCACTTCAAGCCCAATTCCCGTTCCTCCATAATACTGCTTGTTGTTGTCTTTGTCTTGATAAAAACGACTAAAAATCTTTTTTAAGTTTTCTTTCTTTATTCCAAAGCCACTGTCACGAACGATTACTTCAAAAGCAGCAGTTGGCTGTATTGGATCAATCAGCGGGAGCAATACGCCTTTCTCTTTAAAGTCGGCTTCTATCGAAATTGAGCCAAAGTCAGGAGTAGCTTTAAATGCATTAGATAAGAGATTAAAAATGATTTTTTCAAACATAGAAGGGTCCGCCCATAAAATATCTTTTTTTAGTTTGTAATTCGTTTTAAGTGTAATGTTTCGATCGTTGGCCTCTTGCTTGAAGTTTGATAAGATACTTTCAAGATTTTCATGAATCATAAAGCGTTGGGCCTGTACATTAATGTTGCTGAATTGGATTTTCCTAAAGTCCATGAGTTCATCAATAAGACGTTTCATTCGCTGTGCGTTTTTATGAACAATGGAAAGTTTATTTTTTGTTTCAGATGTTAAATCAAATGAGCCAGATCCGGATATTACCGATTCCAGTGGATTCAGAATCAGCGTAAGTGGTGTTCTGAACTCGTGTGAAATATTGGTAAAGAATTGAATTTTATTTGCATTTAATTCCTCTGTTTGTTTGCGTTTTTCACGCTCCAAAATGGCTTTTCTTTTCTCTTTAGTTTTCAGGTAGATTAAACGGTAGATATACAGTCCAATAAATATTGTTGCTAGCACATAACTCAAACGGAACAAGAGCGTATTCCACCAGGGAGGCGTTATTTTTATGTACAGTTTTTTGGCTTCGCTTGTCCAAACGCCATCATTATTGGATCCGATAAGTTTAAACGTATAAAACCCAGGTTTTATGTTGGTGTATGTAGCCGACAAACTACTGTTGACATAATTCCATTCTTGCTCAAAGTTTTCAAGCATATAGGCGTAGTTGTTGTTGTCCCCACGTGTGTAGTTTATACCGATATAGTCTATGGAAAAAGAAGATTGATCATGCGACAGTACAAGGGTATCCAACTCGTTAATCACGCGTGGCAAGGGGCCTTCTTTTTCGATGGGAACAATTTTATTTGCAATTTTAAGTCTTGACAATCTGAGGCTAGGTACTAGTTCATTGGACTGTAATTCTGAATAATCAAAATAGTTAATACCAGCAGTTGTCCCGACATAAAGCATTTGTTTATCATTAAAAAAAGCATTTCTATTTATGCGGTTACCCAACAATCCGTCCGAAGACTCAAATTTACGTGTTGATTTTGTACTGCTGTTGTATCGTACCAGACCATTGTCACTACCAAACCAATACAAGCCATCATTGGTTTGCGTAATTGCATTGACCGAAAGCACATCGACATTTTCTAGCGCATCGTGGTATTCCATGTTGTCTTTGGTAGGCGAATAGCTAAATACACCAAGCCCATCGGTGCCTATCCAAATGGTTTTGTTTAAATCTTCATATATAGAAAAAATAACGATATCCGTTGTGGTGTTATTAGTCAGCAATTGTATTTGTTCATTAAACGACCGAATAGTTTCAGTCTTTGGTGAATACATATACAGCCCTTTTCTGCTGCCCATCCATATATTGTCTCCACTATCAGCAAGTACTTTTCGGATATTTCCTCTAGTAAGCCCAAATTCTGCAAACAGTTCACTTGCGTGATGTTTGAATTTTTCTGTTTTTTGATTGTATGAAATTAACCCTCCAAAAAATGAACTTATCCATATAGTACCATTTGTGTCTTCAGAGAAGCTTGCAATTCGATCAGATAGAAAAATATCTGGATTTGTTGTGGCGTTAAAATTGAGAAATTGCTTGCTTCCTTTTTTGAGCAAATACACTCCTGAATACCAGGATGCGATCCATACATTTTCTTTTTTATCAATATATATTGAAGGAGTGTCAAGGCTATTTAATCCTTTTGCTAGTTTGTTTTTTGGATCGTTTAAATCAGTATAAGTTTCCTTTTTTGAATCATAAACAAAAACACCTCTATCTACACTACTAAACCAAATTCGACCTTGCGCGTCTTTACTTATTGCCGAAACCGAACTTGGGAACGGCTTAATTTCCTTTTTAGACTTATTGGATAAAAAATTGAATTTAAAATGTTTTGGGTTATAGGTATCAACTCCTTGATCGTAATAGCCCAGCCATATTCTACTTTCATTATCAGTGTAAAGCGACCAAATCGAATTGGATTGTATGCTAAAGCTGTCGTCAAAGTTTTTGGTGTAATTCGCCATGAGTGAACCGTCATCACCATTAAGTAAAAACAAGCCGTCATTCTCTGTTCCAAACAGAATGTTCCCATCTGTATAAGCTGTGATATCAAAAACTCTTTTTTGAGTTGCTTTGTATTGAATTACTTCTAGGTTTGTCGTGTTCGCAGGCGGTATTTTCAGTACACCCGATTGCACAGTGCCTACCCAAATAGTATTTGATGCATCCACCATAAGGCTTAATATATCTTTTTGCAGCAGCGCTCTAGCCCTTTTGCTATTGGTTATAACTTCGGACAAAGTCATATTTGATGCATCCAAGAGCATTAGGCCGTTGTTGGTTCCTACCCAGATTCGTTGCGACATATCTAGAACAATATCATTTATTAAAAAACTACTCTCTTCTAGGTGCTTAGGAATTGTAATTTTTGTAAAATTTTTATTCTGAATATCAAAAAAGTACAAGCCCCTTTGATGGGTACCCACAATGAGCGTTCGCTGATCCAAAGACGCCAGCGCATTTACCGAGAAAGAATCTCCGTTGTAGGTATAGTGACGAAACGTATCATCAGTTACATTGTAGGCGTGTAAACCATTACTGGTACCAATCCATAACTGGTCGTTCTGGTCAATATGCAAATTGTTGATGATTGAGCTGGCAAGTGCTTCTGTTGAGTTGAAGTTGTGCCGATATGTTTTTACACTGTTACCGTCGTATTTCTTTAAACCACCACCATAAGTGCCCACCCATAAATAATCCTGACTGTCTTTTTGGATACATGTTATAGGACGTTGGCCAAATTGATCGCTCGTGCGAATAAATAGGAAAGGATTATCTTTTGCCAGCACTTGGTTTGCGCCCAAAAATAATGCGATCCAGAAGCCTAAATAAAAATAAGCGCGCAAGGTGTATTTTTGTAACATTTCATGGTCAATTTCATGGCTCATTGAAACAAATAAAGCGATTTGAAATAAAAATTACATCAATTTCATCATCCGTTGCTTCATATAAACACTTTTAATTGTAATATTGAACCAAATGTACTACTAATATGAAATTTTCCCAGCTTTTTTTATGGTCAATTTGTGTTACCGCAGCTTTTGTGCACGCACAAAATGAAGCAAATACCACAAATCAACCCCCAAATGTCATTATTTATATTGCAGATGATCAAAATTATTGGGACTATGAAACTTTTGGGAATCCGCAGGTAGTTACCAGTGCAGTAAACCGATTAGTTACAGAGGGCATGACTTTTTCGAATGCTTATACGGCTCAAGCTATTTGCTCACCAAGCCGTTCTCAAATATATACGGGCTTGTACCCAATGAAGAACGGCTGTATGGCGAATCATCTCCCTGTCAAAGATGTGCCTGATATCAATGACTACTTAGGCGATTTAGGATATGAGGTTGTCCTGGCTGGAAAAGGACACATTAAACCTAATCGTGTTTTTAACTGGACACATCATTTTCAAACCGAAAAATACAGAGGACTTCCTATTAAACAAGCCGAAAAGTATATGCAGCAAACCAAGAAACCCTTTTGTGTTGTTTTCGCTTCTGATTTCCCCCATGGTCCCTACCCAAAGGACTCAAAGTACGAAGCCAAGCCCTTGGATTATGACCCATCGCGAAAACCACCCAACAAACGAATCGCACGATCTAAAGCTGGCTATTATCAAAATATAGAAAAAGACAACAATCAACTTGAACGTGTATTGCGTATGATGGAGCGTTTGTCTTTGGATGACAATACTATTTTTATCTATTTATCCGATCATGGAATAAAAGGCAAATGGGGTGTTAAGGAAACGGGGCTCAAAATACCTATGGTTGTTCGCTGGCCTAGAGTTGTTAACCCAGGTTCTGTTTCAAACCAGATGGTTTCCGTTATCGATATACTCCCCACTATTATTGACATTGCTCATGGTTCAAAACAACCTATGGATGGCGCCAGTTTCTTACCTATACTTGAAGGTAATGAGGTTGGGATACACGATCATGTGTTTGGTGTGGCAACACGGCAAAACATACAGCAATGCTATATCTTTCCTTCGCGCTCGGTTCGAAACACTCGATATAAGTACATCAAAAATTTTAACTCTATTGAAGTTGTTGACAATAATTTAGGTGATAATCCCAACATAAATAAATTTATTCGCAAAGGAGCAGAAGCGTTTAAACATGTGCCTTACGAGGAGTTATACGATTTAGAAAACGACCCATTTGAACATAATAATTTAGCAAAGGATGCTGCCTATGCGCAAGTAAAAAGCGAATTGGCAAGTACACTTGAGCATTGGATGAACGAACAGGGTGATTTTTTACTTGCCCACAAAATGCCGTTGATTAAACCTACACTACATCCGTTGGACCGAAATTCTAAATGGAACAAAGTGGCTTCCGATATGTTAGGTACCATTGATGAAACGGATTATATGACGGTACATTACGAATAGATCTATTTCATTGCCTCTATTTCATTGCCAGTTCGCTCTTTTGGTTTAGAAGTAATATTTTTTGACGAAAAAATGTTAAACAAAAAGAAGGTGTGCTTATACATTTACCCAAATAGTTAACGAAACACCAAAATGAACACAGCATACATGATCACTAAATTTAAATTTTCACAATTTATATATGTCCTAACAGCACTTTGTTTTTTCACTTCTTGCGCACAACTAGAAGAAAAGCTCAATCCAAAGTCAGATTTTAAAAACCTTCCCCTAGTATCTGAAATTTATACTGCTGACCCTTCAGCACATATTTTTGAAGATAGAATATACATATACGCTTCACATGATATCGAATCTGGAGGGATAGAAGACGATTCTGGAAACCACTTCAATATGATTGACTATCATGTATTGTCGATGAGTTTAGATGGTAGCGATGTAACCGTTCATCCAGTAGGTCTTTCCGTAAACGATGTAGCATGGGCAAAAAGTAAGTTTTGGGCACCTGATGCTGCCGAAAAAGACGGTACTTATTATTTATACTTTCCTGCAAAAGACAAGGACGATATCTTCCGTTTGGGTGTGGCTACTTCGTCGACGCCATATGGGCCGTTTATAGCACAACCCGAACCAATGAAGGGTAGCTACAGTATTGACCCTGCCGTTTTTATTGATGACGATGGGAGTGCATACATTTATTTTGGTGGTATCTGGGGCGGACAATTGCAACGTTGGGAAAATGAAACCTATGACGCTAATGGTTCGTTAAAAGATTTGGGTGTGCCAGACGCACCAGCTATTGCTCCTCGCATGGCAAAACTTAAGGATGATATGCTCGAGTTTGCCGAGGACGTCCTGCGCATTGAATTGATCGAAAAAGATGGTGGCCCGATGCTTACCAAAGATTTGGAGCGCAGATTCTTTGAGGCACCTTGGGTGCACAAATATAATGGAATGTATTACTTAAGTTATTCTACTGGTGATACACATAATTTAGCTTACGCCACTAGCGATAACCCTTACGGTCCCTTTGTCTATCAAGGAATATTAAAAGAGCCTGTACAAGGCTGGACAAACCACCATTCTACCCTAAAAGTGGGCGAGCAGTGGTACTTGTTTTATCACGATGTTGAACTTTCAGGGAAAACACACCTTAGAAATGTTAAGTTTACCAAGTTCAACCACGAAGCTGATGGACAGATCCTTCCCATCAAAACGTACTTCGGAACCGACTTTAGGTTTTGATTTTTAAGACCGCAACAGTGAATTGCAAAACAAGTATACAAGCACTCATTTTTATACTTTTAAATTGCATGATTTCTAGTGCAGTAATTGCACAGGACTATTATGTCTCATCATCTATTGGTGCTGATACAAACCTAGGAACAAAAGCCGCTCCGTTTAAAACCATAAACAAAGGAATAGCAGAAGTAGGACCAGGCGGCACTGTTTACGTAATGGAAGGTGAATACCGCGATGAAAATGCGGGTACGCCCGTGATTTCATTTTCTGAAGACACAAATGGCCAAACAGATTCAGCTGGAAATCTTTATGTATATAGTTCTTGCCAGAATGTAAATAACCCCCATGTGGTAACCATTAATAAGGCGGGGAATGAAACACAGGGTTATATCACACTTAAGAATTATCAAAATCACCGACCTAAAATTATTTTTGATGGGCAAGGAGGCATAAAGCTTGGTGCAAATGCTAATTACGTAATTGTTGAGGGTTTTGAAGTTGAGGGCCCGTCACAATCAATAACATATGACCAAGCCATACTCAACAGAAGAAATCGAATTACGTTAAAGGAATCACAAGCCATAAACAACAATAACCACAGTTACTTTTCGGGAAAAGGAATATGGGGAGGATATGATGCCCACCATCATATTATCATAAGAAACAATATAGTTCATGACACGCCCGGATCAGGAATTCGGTTTAATGATAGTGATTATGTAACCGTAGAAAACAATACTGTTTACAACACTACTTGGTGGACTTCCTCAGCCTCAAGTGCTGTTGTGTTTGCTGAGACAATTGCTGTAGATGATACTGATAATACGACGGATATTAAAATGATTCTACGTGGAAATATTGTTTACAACAACTGGAACCGTATTCCATTTTATATGGCGAGTTTTCCAGACAATGGGCAGCCACCAAGCGGTAATTACGGGAATGCGGGTTACTCCACAATTTTAGACGGGCAAGGGCTTTATGTAACTAGAAGCCACTCTCCAAGTGATAATAATCCTCGTCCTGGATACTTGGGTACTTTTTTGTTTGAAAACAACCTTTGTGTCAACAATGGAAAGAATGGAATTAATTTTGACAGATCCAATTACAGCTCTGCGATAATTAGAAATAACACAATCTATTTTAACGGAGTGCATGACATTATTCAAGACCAGTCAGTTGCCGAAGGTAACCCTAGACACGGAGGTCAAAAGGTAGCCGGAATTATTTCTAATTACGTTAAAAATATCACAGTCGTAAACAATATAGTAGTCACACGTTATTCAGATTATTCTGCTTTGAAGTTAAATAATGTTGACGATCCATTTACTGTAGATGATCCGAATACAGTAGATGTTGTTGAAAATTTCAACGACGGAGAAAAAATAGCGCTGAACAATATTTTTGTTACTGGAACAGTCGCTTACCCTGGAAATCAGACTCCAGCAAATATGATTGATGTGTCTCCTCAATTTGTAAATGCTCCGTCTATTTCCGATGATGCTTCTACCATTTCGGGCTGGGCTGGATACCTAGAGGGCACAGACTTTTCTTTACTGGAAAATTCACCGGCAATTGATGCAGGGAACCAAAATTACGCTCCTAATGTAGATATTGACGGGAATTCACGTCCGGTACCAGATGCAAATGTGATATCATCAACAAGCTTTGAGTTAAGTACAGATGGCTGGTCCAATTTTGGCGCAACCACACAAACGAGTAGTTCTACTACTAAAACTGGAAGTGTTAGCCTTAAAGTCATAAATCGAACAGAAAATTGGCATAGTGCCAAACTTGATTTGGACGGCATCTTAACTGTAGGAGAGACTTACACCTTTTATGTATGGGTAAAGTTGGCTGATGGTGTTAGTGGTACAGCACAATTGACAATCAAACAAACCAACGCCGGTACTGCAAGCTATACAAATTTGAGTTCAGCTATTTCTGCATCTAGCTCCAATTGGGTTCGCTTGACTGGAAATTTCACGCATACAGCGGCAGATGATACATTTGTATATGTCAAAGGCCCAGCAATCGATTCGTCGCATTCTGGTGATTTTTATATCGACGACTTTTCGCTAGTAACAGAAAACAGTCAAGAAGTTGATTTTTCAAATTTTGGCGATACTATCGATATTGGTGCTTATGAGTTTCAAAAAGCAGGACTGAGTATAGCCGATATTGAGGTAAATAATTCTTTCTTCCTGTATCCAAATCCAGCATCGGCAAGTATTACAAT
>JAHEKR010000039.1 GCA_024638225.1 Flavobacteriaceae bacterium | reverse complement strand
GCAACACGCAAATGACCTGCCTTCCAATAAGCATTGTGAATATCTGTGATTTCAAGTTCGCCTCTTGCGCTAGGTTCGACCTGCTTTGCTTTTTCTACTACAGTATGATCAAAGAAATAAAGACCAGGAATCGCAAGATTAGATTTTGGATTTTCAGGCTTTTCTTCAATGGACTTTAGGTTCCCCTTGGCATCGATCTCAATGATGCCATAACGCTCTGGATTTTGGACGTGCTTACCAAATATGAGACCGCCACTAAAATCAGTCTTTGATGGCCTTTGCTTTTGGATGGCACTGCCGTAAAATAAATTATCCCCCAAAATAAGCGCAACGGAATCATTTTCAATAAAATCAGCACCAATCAAAAAGGCTTCTGCCAAACCGTTGGGCTTTGGCTGAACAGCATAGGAAAGCGAACATCCAAACTGACTGCCATCACCCAAAAGGGAAGTAAATGCTTCTTTATCTCTTGGCGTAGTGATAATCAAAATGTTGGAAATACCCAAAGAAAGTAGCGTGGACAAAGGATAATACACCATCGGCTTGTCGTAAACAGGCAAGAGCTGCTTGCTCACTGTTTTTGTCATTGGGTATAAGCGAGAACCCGTTCCGCCAGCAAGTAGTATTCCTTTCATGTGTTATCTAAATAGGCGGAGATGGTTTTTTGCAGCCCCATTTCCCAATTCGTTTGTGGTGACCACCCCAATGATGATTCCAATTTATGAGGATCAATCGCATAGCGATAGTCATGTCCAGGTCGGTCGGTCACAAAAGTAATTAACTTTTCAGAAGTCCCAACAGCTTGATTAGTGTACCCATCATAAGCCCGACAAAGGGAAATAGCCACCTCTAGGTTTGATTTTTCACATCGCCCACCAATCAAATATGTTTCACCTATTATTCCCTTATGAAAAATAAGGTCAATAGCGGCTACATGGTCCGCTACATAGAGCCAATCTCTAACGTTAGACCCGTCGCCATAAATGGGAAGGGCTTTGTTTTGTTGCAAACTGGAAAGTAAGGTTGGTATCAGTTTTTCGGTGTGTTGATCAGGGCCATAGTTGTTGCTGCAATTTGAAATCACATAAGGCAAACCATAGGTTTCTCCATAGGCGCGAACCATATGATCTGCACTTGCTTTAGAAGCTGCATAGGGTGATCGAGGTTGATAAGGGCTTTGCTCGGTAAACACACCTTCTTTTCCCAAAGACCCATAGACCTCATCTGTACTGATGTGATAAAACCGATGGTTGGACCCTTTTTTCCAATGGGAGCGACAGGCGTTGAGCAGGTTCATAGTTCCGATGATGTTGGTGTTTGCAAAAGGCATAGGACCATCGATAGATCGATCGACATGTGACTCTGCTGCAAGGTGAATAACCGCTTTAATTTGGTACGTCGTAAATACCTGCTCAACTACAGATGAATCATTGATATTCCCCTTAACAAACCGATAATTGGGTGCATCTTTTACGGTAGCCAATCGAGATAACTCAGCGGCGTAAGTTAAGGCATCGAGATTTACAAAAAGATAATCAGGATAGTTATGGACAAGATGCCGAATCAAATGCGATCCAATAAAACCCGCTCCACCGGTAATTAAAATAGTCATACGTGCAAATCTATAACGAAAGAGTTGCCTCAAAAGTACAAATCATTTTTTGAGCACCTCCCATGCAATTTTTTAAAGTAGTTTGCGTTTTCAATTAAATTTATAAGAAGCGCATTGTTATACCTTATACTCAAGCGGTTGTTTGACATACTTATCGCCTTATTCCTGCTGGTTTTTGTGCTATCATGGCTCTCACCATTGTTATTGATATTTAATTTTTTTGAGGATGGTAGGCCTTTGTTGTTTGTCCATCAACGCGAAGGAAAGCAGCGTAAATTATTTTGGTGTATTAAATACTGTACTTTTCCAAAAGGAGTTCCGCACCCGAAAGCAGGTGGCAAAATAAGATTTCGTGTAAGTTGGTTAGGAGCCAAAATGAGAAGTTCAGGAATAGACGAATTACCCCAAATGGTAAATGTACTGCTGGGACATATGTCCATTATAGGTCCGCGACCACATATTGCTGAATACAATGCTTACTACCAAAAAATAGTGGGTGAAGAACAAATGGATGCAAGGCATGCGGTCAAACCAGGTTTAACTGGGTTAGCACAAATAAGAGGATACCGTGGAGAAACTCCAGACGAAGCCTCTGTAAAGAACAGAATTTCAAGTGATCTTGAATACATCAAGAAACAATCTTTGGCAATGGATGGTATGATATTTATAAAGTCATTTAAACTTTTGATCGAATCCTTCACCAATAAGTTATTTCAAAAAAAAACGCCAAATTATTAGGATAAAAAATAATCAATTAATCTCCTTATTTTTGCAATTAACTTAATTCATTTCTATGAAGACAAGCCATTTATCACTCAAGCTAATCATGCTGAGTATTTTCGTCAGTACAACTGCTTCTTTTTCTTGGTCGCAAGAATTGCCTAGTGTCGAACTAGTTCAGTCCATGACATCTGCGCAATTGCAAGAATACTGGAGTCAAGCACAAAGTCAAGGGTATACACTCGGACAACTAGAGCAAATGGCACGTCTACGAGGGGTTTCTGAATTAGATATTCAAGCAATTATTCAACGAATACAAGAAGTAAATCAAGTAGAAATCACAGAAAGAGACAATACTTCATTTATAAATAATGAGTTTGGAGTAGTGCCTGATGAGTTAAGCCAGAAAAGCCAAGTAATTCCTGCGAAAAAATCTACTGTATATGGCAAGTCTTTCTTTCAAAACCCAAACATCAATCTTGAGCCAAATCTAAATATTGCCGTTTCAAAAAATTACCAACTAGGTCCAGGGGATGAAATAAGCATTGATATATGGGGAGCAGCACAAAAAAACTATACAGCAACACTTAGTAAAAAAGGAACTCTTGTTCTTGAAAATCTGGCACCCATTTTTCTAAATGGACTAACTTTAGAGAACGCCAGCAAAAAAATAAAGTCAAGACTTGCTGGAGTATATTCAGGAATTGGAAAAGAGATTGGAGCTGATGTTTATCTAAATAAAGCCAGATCGGTAATTGTCAATATTATTGGAGAAGTTGAAGTACCAGGTACTTACTCTATTTCTTCGCTCTCCACCCCAATAAATGCTTTGTATGCCGCTGGAGGACCTAATGAATCAGGGTCTTTCCGATCCATATCAGTTATACGGAACGGCAAAAAAATAGCCGTTGTAGACATTTATTCCTTTTTAAAAGACGGAACGTCAACTTCTATGTTTCTGCAAGACAATGATGTGTTATTGGTGCCTAGCTACCAAAATAGGGTTTACCTAGAAGGAGCTGCAAAAACAACAGGCGCTTTTGAGCTTTTGCCCGAAGAAACAGCTGCTGACTTACTTTATTTCAGCGGTGGATTTACTTCTGAAGCCAATAAAAAAGAAGTGCTGGTTGAGCGTATACATGGTGCCGCTAAAAAAGTACTCAATATCAGCGAAAACGAATACGCAAAAAACACGCTCAATGACGGGGATCGCCTCATTATCAGTACGACAAGTGATGCCTTTACGAATCGTGTTAGCATTCAAGGGGAAGTAAATGTAGCAGGAGCATATCCTATTGAGGAAGTCAATAATATAAAAGCTCTACTAGAGAAAACACAGGGATTTACTACTAAAGCTTTACTTTCTAGAGCATTGATCTATCGCGAGGAAAATGGATTCCAACGAGAATTGGTGTCATTTAACATTAATGATGTTTTGGATGGGAAAAGAGAAATTAATTTACAAGCAAATGACAGTGTAGTTGTTCTTTCCAGCAAATTAATCAACAGTGACTTGTCTGTGCAGATTAAAGGGCAGGTCGTGACGGACAGTACATTTACCTATTACGAAAATATGAAGGTTGGTGATTTAATCGCATTGGCAGGAGGATTAAAGTACGAAGCTGAAAGCTCAACTATCGATATTTATAGAAACAATACAATAAAGGAAGGAAGTGATTTATCAAAAAGATTAAAGGCTTCAATTTCAGCAGATTTCACCAACGCTACACAAGATTTTACCCTAGAACCAAAAGATATTGTTATTGTTCGAAAAAAAGAAGCTTATTTCGAACAAAAAACATTTACAATAGAAGGACTAGTCAAAAAGCCAGGGATTTATGTGCTAAGAAAAAACAGATACACGATTTATGATGCCTTAAATGATAGCGGCGGAGTCCTCGATGAAGCCTTTATCGCTGGAATTCATATAAAAAGACAAAATACCAACAACGACAAGAATAAACTCAAAAGAGTGCAAGAGAAATTAAATGATGTTAAAATAGAGCTAGTCGACTATTTCACAGTGGCAGTAAAAGCTGCTGAATTACTAGACACTTATGGTTCGCCAAAATATAATATTGAACTTAAGGAAGGTGATCGAATTATAATCCCAAAATATGACTCGAGTGTTATATTAAATGGAGCAGTTAATCTAGAAACGGCTTTAACTTATTCGAAAAAGCTGTCCTTTAAAAAAGCTATTTATGCAGCGGGTGGGTATTCCCAAAATGCAAAAAGATCAAAAGCATTTGTCATATACCCCAATGGAGAAATAGCAGTGAAAAAACATTTTCTTTTCATAACGAGTAATCCAAGACTAAAACCTGGTTCTACAATTGTAGTTCCTACAAAAGAAGAACGAGCCAAGATGAGTGCACAAGAAATTATTGGCATTACTTCTGGCTTTGCAACCTTAGGTGTGCTTATCAGAACCTTAACGCAATAACCATGAACCAAACAACAGAACATGTAGAAGACGATAGTATAGACCTTGTTGCATTGCTAAAGTCCTTGTGGTTAGCGCGTAAGCTTATCCTCAAATGGACCAGTGGTTTTGTTGTTGTAGGCGTTACAGTAGCTCTGTTGAGTAGCACAAACTATACAGCTAGCACAACCTTTATTCCACAAACTTCTGGCTCTGATGGACCGAGTTCAGGCTTAAGTGGGCTTGCCTCATTGGCGGGAATTAACTTAGGGGGTGTTATTTCAGGAGGAGAAATACCGCCTTCCTTATATCCACAACTTTTAGAGGCCGTCCCTGTAAAACGTGAAGTTTTAGCCATACAAGTCCCAACTGTAGAGGGTACCATAAGCTACGGGGAGTACCTTAGTGACGCGCCTTCCTCAATTATATCACTAGTCAAAAAATATACCATAGGTCTACCGTTTACTATTTTAAAAGCCTTACGCAGTAATGAAGATTCTACCACAGAAAAAGAATACGAAACCATATTAGTAAGTGAAGAGGAAAAAGAGCTATTTAAAGTACTTGAAAATAATATTGAGCTTAGTGTAAATGAGCAAGAAGGCTTTGTTGATCTATCGATTACGGATGCTGATGCTGTTGTGGCGACAATACTAACAAAAAATATCAAGTCTATATTGCAAGAGAAAATCATTGCCTATAAAGTTGAATATGCAAAAGAGTTTTTAGCCTTTACGCAAAAGCAATATGAAGAAAAGCGTAGCGAATATATCGCGCTGCAAAATGAAGTAGCTGCATCAAAAGATGCCAACAAAAACATCATCTCCCAGCGCTACCAAAGTCAATTTAAACTTAAAGAAGGAGAACTTGCTGTAGCGACAACTGTCTATCAAGAATTAGCAAAACAACTGGAGCAAGCAAAGCTTCAAGTAGCAAAAGACACTCCTATATTTTCTACCCTAAAGCCAGCTTCTGTGCCAACAGAGCGATCCGCTCCAAAGAGAACATTAATTGTGCTCATATGGGGATTTCTTGGAGTAGTGTTTTCTGCAGTTTTTGTCCTAGTCAAACAACCCGCACTTGAAGTGTGGAAAGAAATAAATGCTAAGAAGTAAATTTGGGCAATACTTAAAACAGTTCAAGTAATGTCACCCTATTGTGGGCGAATCTTAGTTCCCTCCCGGACAAGTATAAGTGTAGCTTTTGCACCCGTGGATAAATTCCAATGCTCCACCACTAAAGGCATTCCAAAGTTATCGTAGATACGTAACTCTGCAGTATTTGGGTATAATTTCCCTTGGTTGAGTGCCACAAATTGTATTTTATTAAAACCTTCTTTCAATGGAAGTTTTAATTGATAAAATTGACTCTTTAACATGACGATAGGAACTATTTCTTCATCATTGACCAAAATACGAACATGATCTCCATCAACTTGTCCAAAATCGCGAAGTAAAATATTCGCTTGGTTGGCTACTGTAATGAAATCGCCCAAATACGTATCCCCCAAATAAGTGTTCTTATCCATTGACCCTTCCTTATTGAGCTTGGTCAGGTATTTGGCACCTGGATCGATAAACTGCTCATTGTCGGTCATGGAGGGATTTTTATTATCCGGTTTATTTAAAAAGGAGTAATCCTCGACCGTTTTATCGGGAATTAACAAGCCAAAGTTTGGTGCTTCTTTGGGAAATATAGTCCCTGAAGTGCTTCCTTTTTGCTCCTGAGCATATAGAAAACTACTTGCCAAAAGAAAAACGAAAATTATTTTGTTAATCGAACAATAACTGCTTCTGCTACCAAACATATTCCTGTATTGACTAATATTATTGCTAATGTACCGACCAAAAACCATGCCTCACCCCTACTTTTTGCGATGATTGCTTCTCCCAAAATACTTAGCCCAGCACCAATAAGCAACAATCCGCCTACAGAGTACAACCACCAACGCAGCCTATTTCGAGAAGTATTTCTTTGATTTTCCATAAGATGCTATTGCTAGCAAAGCTACAAAAGCCACGGAATAATAAACGAAATTTGGCGTAATCACTTTATCTCCACTAGCGTAGGAATGCAAGCCAGTAAGGTAAAAATTAACCCCAAAATAAGTCATCATAATGCTGCCAAAGGCAAGTACAGCAGCTAGGCTAAAAATCCATTTACCGCGCATTCCGGGAACCAAACGCATATGAAGTACAAAAGCATAAACAAGGATACTAATTAACGCCCAAGTTTCTTTCGGATCCCAGCCCCAGTAGCGTCCCCAGCTCTCATTGGCCCACTGACCACCCAAAAAGTTACCAATAGTCAACATGATGAGCCCAACCGTAAGTGCCAATTCATTGACGACCGTTAACTCCGCAAGGTGCAAACGCATCTTTACGGCAGTTTTTTCTGTAGTAACCAAAATTAAAAACAGGGAAATAATGCCTAAAATCATTCCCAGTGCGAAAGGACCGTAGCTCCCCACTATCACCGCAACGTGAATCATCAACCAGTAACTATCCAATACAGGAACTAGATTAGCGATTTCGGGGTCCATCCAATTCCAATGTGCAATCATTAAGATCATGGAAGCAACAAATGCCGTGGCAGCGATTGTTAGCATCGATTTTCGACCAAAAGCCAGCCCCATACCCATAGTAGCCCATGCAACATAAATCATCGACTCGTAGGCATCACTCCAAGGCGCATGACCGGAAATATACCAGCGCGCAGCCAAACCAGCAGTATGAACGAAAAACAATAAGGCGATAAATACCAAACACAGATTTACAACCCAACGTAGTGCTGGCACATTGTAAATGATCTGTGCAATAAGTACAAAAAACATAAGCGTACCCACATACATATACCAACTAAACAAACGTTTAAATACGTCGTATTTGTTGTACAGCAGTTCGGCTTCAATTTGTTTGGACGATGGTATGACAGCAGCTCCGTATTTTTGTTGGTATCCTTTAAGACTCTCCAACAACTGATCCGCCTGAGTGTAGTCTTGTGTACTTTTGCCTTGTCGTAAAGAACTAAAATACAGGGGAAGTACGTTGTTTACATAAAGTGAATCTACTCCTTCAAAATTAATTTCAGGAACTTCTAGTAGAGAAACCCATTTATTATTTACATCATTTGGGATTGGAAAAATACGCAATACCTTCCCTTCAAGGGCAGAAAACAGCAAATTGACCTTCCTGTCAGTTTCAATAAAATCTTTTTGAAATTGATTCGGTGTTGCGGCCTTGTAAGCATCTTCAAGCATGGGCGCAAGCTTGTAAGCACCACGCGCATCAAAAAAATGCGCAAAGGTGGCGTACTTGGCTTTGTTGTCCTGTATGCCAATAACCGCACGAAGACTGTCGTTACCGCGCTTCAAATAAACAAATGGTACCTGATACCAAAGTAATGGGTTCTGGGTAATGGAAAGTAGGACCTGATTGGCATCCAAAGATTTATAAGTGTCCGATTTACTTACCTTACGCAGTAACTCAGAAGCAAAGGTGTTGGCCGGTTTCATACGTCCATCAGCATCTTGAATAACTAGGGCACCAAATTTAGCTGCTTGATACTTATCAAAGGCATCTGCTTGAAGTACAGAATCTACCGGGAAGCTGGTTTTGTTGTGCTCGTGTTGCGCAAAGCCAACGCTTGTAACCAATAAAACTACAATCGATAACGATGCCTTTTTGATGCGGATATCGTCCAACATTTTTGCTAATTTTTTAAAGCGAGTCTTTCCAAAAAACATAATCCCGAGTAGTCCAGCATAAAGCAAAAAATAACCTATATACGTCACAGCAGTCCCTAGCGAATCGTGATTAACAGAGAGTACCGTTCCTTTCTCATCTGGATCAAAAGAAGCCTGGAAGAAGCGATAGCCTTTGTGGTTTAAAATATGATTCATAAAAATATCGTGGTCAAAACTACTGTCGTCGAGCACAGTTACTTTGCTCATAAAACTACTGTAACTTTTTTCTGTGCCTGGATACTTTTCTGCGATAAAATCATTTAAGCGTAGTGCAAACGGCAATTCAATTTCTTTGGAGCCATACTGCACCCAAAAATCGAGACCTGCGAGAGTTAGCTTTGTAGGTGGATTTACTACCCCTTTGGCGCCAAGTACAGTCAGCTGTTTCGACTCACCTCCAGCGCTAATGGAAACCGATAGCGCATCTTGTTGGGCATTCTCAGGATCTTCAGCCGGTATTATTTCATAAGATCCTCGTGTGGCCGGATCAGGAAATACAAATTGCATCCCAGCAGTACTGTACAGCGTTCGCAATTGTAGTGTTTGCGATTCATTCTCAATTAATTTCCCCGGCTTCTGGTCTGCCATGCGCAAATAAGTACCTGCAAAAGGAGATTGGATAGTGTATTGATCCGCTTCGTATGTAATATTAATAGCTCCTTCAGTAAACGCATTAAAGGCAAATAATATGTTGTGAATAGTCGCTACTTCGCCCATTTTCAAATAGTGGTCATGGCGATTGCCGTCTCCTGCCTCAACAATTTTAAGGTAATAGTCTCCATCGGCTGTCTCGACCAAACCTTCCTCTGCCCCTTTGATAAATCGAACGTAATCTATCGCAAAGGGAATTCCGTTAAAATCATTTCGCCACGAAAAGGAATTATTGGCTGCTGCGGAAAACAATACGTCATCTTCGAGTAGCTTCCTTCTAGGCTCACCATTAATTTCTCCATCAACAAAAACAGATAAATATGTTTTTTCAGAAAGAAAAGTTGCCGACTGCTCCCCTTCTCGAATTGGCATTACTCCTTCATAACCGATATAACGGGTAATTCCAGCGCCAACAATGATTAAAACCCAAGACAAATGAAGCAACAACAAGGGCCATTTGTCCCAACGCATCAAGCGATAGCGTTTTATATTCCCAACAAAGTTGACCACAAAAAAAAGCATCATTACCTCAAACCACCAAGCGTTATAAACCCAGATGCGGGCAGTAGCCGTATCATGAGTACTCTCAACAAAAGTCCCTACGCCCATAGCGACCGAAAAAAGGACAAAGAGCAGTGCGGTTAGGCGTGTAGAAAAGAGGAGTTTTAGCAACTTAGCTGCTACATCCATAGCTGTTTTTTTACAAAATTAAATAATTGGAAATGAACTGCCTAGCAGAAAAACAATGATTTATTTCTTAAGCCAATTGTTGGCGAAATCACATGATTGATTGTCTCTACTTACACTGATGTAGGTTTCTTCAATTTTGTCTTCCATCCATTTTGCAATGGTTTTAAGTTGCTTTTCTTTTAGGGCTAAATCTTTTATACGTGCATAATCCTGTGCATAATCAGCTACATGCTCGTCGAAACGGTTAGTAACGGTCACAATTTTATATTTCTTATTTCCCGAACGGTCCTCTTCGAGTATAGGGATAGATACTTCATTGTCCTGAAGCTTTAAAATTTGGTTGTATAACTGAGGATCTAATTTTGTGAGCTCAAATCGTGTGTCGCCTGTCTCAGGGTTAATCAGCACACCACCATTGGCACGAGTAAGTTGATCGTCAGAAAACTCGCGTGCTGCATCTGAAAAACTTATCTCACCGTCCTGAATTCGTTTACGCAATAAGTTAAGTGTATTTTGTGCCTCTCCCAAAGCTGCATTGGATACTGTTGGTACAAGCAAAACATGCCGAACATCTAATTGTCTTCCTCTAATTTTATCCACAGTAACTATATGCCATCCAAAATCTGTTTTAAAAGGTTGTGAGATTTCACCTTCTTGCAAACGATACGCTTGTTCACGAAACTCTTTAACCATTTGGGGTCGCTTCCTGTCAAGGGTATATCTACCTCCGCGTGACCTAGACCCAGGGTCTTGAGAATATAAAATTGCCTTAGACGAAAAAGAAGATCCGTTTTCAAGAACATCATTTCGCATGGTTTCCAATTGCTCGATGATGCGTTTTTCTTCTTCATCGGATACTTTCGGTTCAATGACAATTTGAGCTACTTCCAATTCAGACCCAAAAACAGGAAGGTCCTCTTTTGGTATACTATTAAAGAATACTTTTACTTCATCTGGAGTAACTTCCAGATCTTCAACAATTTTCGCTTGCATACGTTGAGAGAGCTGCTGTATACGATTGACTTCAAATAATTCGTTTCGGAAACTTTGCTCACTCTTTTTCTTGTAGAATTCAAGAACCTTATCCATACCTCCAAGTTGCTGTACAAAGTAGTCGATGGTTTGTTCCACGTAATTGTTGATGTCTTCATTACTTACCTCAATACTGTCTTGCTCGGCATGATGCGCATAGAGTTTATCTTCCATCAATTTCCCGAGTAAACTACAACGGGTAATGTCCTTGGTCGATACACCTTGTGATTCCAAGTCAATGTATGCTTTGTCAATGTCGGAATCAAGAATTACATAATCGCCGACAACAGCAGAGACACCGTCTATTTTAAGACGGGTTTTGGTGGAATCTTGTGCATATTGTGTCC
>JAHEKR010000032.1 GCA_024638225.1 Flavobacteriaceae bacterium | reverse complement strand
CAATTATGCGCTTTAAATGCACATTTAAAGATTAATTTTACCTGTAAGAAATGGCTTACAAAAAGAAGGTTTAATAATAATTATTGCGATTATCCTCTATCTCAAAAGCTTCTTTTACTGCCGCAGCTGAATTAACTTGAATACTCTGTTTTGCCGTATTCAAAATAGATGCTTTGTATCCTGCATAGCTCGGAAGTGCAGTAGCAGCTGTTTTGTTCTTTAGCTGGACAATAAAAACTCCTGAATTGCCTGCTATTGGTTCAGAAAGCTGATCCAAATCTAAACTAAAAGCTGCACCTACTACTTTGGGCTCTTTGGCGGCACCGGACAACATACCGCTAAATCGATTAACCGCATTGGCAGTCGATACCGTTTGATTAAATTGTGAAGCAACATCCTCAAGAGACGCATAGGGATTAATCTGATCGAGCAAATATTCTTTTTTCTTTTCTGTCAACACAAGGGAACTAAGCGTAGCTGCAAGTGTCGATGCCTCAGGTAATCCCTCAGCTTTTACAGCCGAAATTTGTACAATAATGTATCCCCCCGTATTTAGTGCAAAACGCTTGACATCCATCGCTTGGCGATCCGATTCAAAAGCCCAGCGAACAACTTGTCGTTGTGCCCCTAAAACAGGTAGTGCTTCGTCAAGAATTTTGATGTCGTCGACAGTTCTAACAACATAATTTTTGGATTTGGCTACAGCATCAAAGTCTTCACCCTGCACATCCAATTCAAATTGTGTTGCCGTTGCAAATACTTTATTACTTGTGTTGTCTGATGGAATCAACTTTTTGGCTACAGTTGCCAATTTAACCACATCTTTCTTGTCTTGAATTTCCACAATATGAAAGCCAAAATCTGTTTCCACAAGTCCTTTAGCTCCAGCTCGGTTTGAAAACACATAGTCACCAAAAGGGGCTACCATATCTTCTTTAGTAAACTCGGGGAGTTCTCCTCCTCTGGTAGCAGAAGGGCCGTCTGAGTGTTCGCGCGCAAGCTGAGCAAAATCCTCACCTCTTCGAACTCTGCGCAACAAGGCAGTAGCTTCTCTTTTGGCAGTAGCTTTTGTTCGTGTAACGGTAGGGGCAGCATTTGAAGCACCCTCATATGCGATTAAAATATGTCGCGCTTTTGCCCGTCCACCTTTTCGACGATCAACCATGCGGGTAATATTACTGTACCCATCCGCTTCGTATGGGCCAAAAACCTCACCGCGATTCAGGCGAAACAAAGTGTTGGCGTAATTTCCATTTAACTCTGTTTCACTCACATAGGCATTTGCATATGGAACATCGGAATATTCACTAACAAATGAAGCAATAGACGCTTGATCCACTTCAGCAAAAGAAGGGAATGTTTCTTCTTGTTTCGACACCTCATTAAAAAGTGTCCTGCTGCTTAAAAGCAAGCGCAATTTGTTTTCGATAAGTACTTTGTCTTCTGGAGTGGGCTCCTCAGTAAACTGAACATATTTTATATCTCGGGAAGCTTCTCTTTCGTAGGAATCTTTATTTTTTTTAATGTAAGCGGCAATATCATTATTGGTTACTTGTACTAAGCTGTCTGCGACAGTTGTGTAGGGAATTTGAACAAAATCAACATCAACAAGGTCGTTTTGAAGCGCATAGTCTTGCTGTGCTTCAAAATTAGTCGTGTAGATACCAGCTCCAACCATGTCTTGGTACAATTGGACTTTCACATTATTTAAAATATTGGCTTCTTGATTTTTCCATTGCTCAAATCCTTGAGGATTGTTTTGACTGAGATCTATGATAAAATCTGTGAATTTCTGAGGATCAAAAGATCCATCTTCGTTCTGAAATTGTGGATCAGAAGAAAAATTAGGGTCTGTTTTAATAAACTGTTCAATGTGGCTTTTACCCGCTTCTAATCCAAGTGCATCGAAGGCTTGCGCATAGGCTTTGGCGTTGGTTGCTTGCTCGTAAGCAAATTCAACAGCACGCATCGTAGAAATCCCATAATTACGCTCGGCAAAATCTACTTGTCTACTAAACTCATCTATACTTACTTCCTCGTCACCAACAATGATAACGGGATCTTGGCTGGTTGAGGTGCTGCCATCAAATACACCGGTAAACACAAATGCGAGTAGTGCCATACCAATAATGAAGATTAAAAAAATCGAACGTTCTCTAATTTTACCTAGAATAGCCATGGAATTATTTTTTAGACTGGATGCGAAAATACAATTAAATCAAATAACTTAAAACGCTAATTTTTAAAGACACGAATTAAATCAATTTTGGTGTTCGAAACTTCTAGTATCTCAAAGGTATATCCCTCAATTGAGACGCGCTCAGCTTGTTGCGGAATTTCTGCGGTGTAATGTACAATTAGCCCACCCAAGGTTTCGTACGACTCAGAAATGGGGAAGTCGAAAGCGTACTCACTATTGAGTTCGTCAATTTCCAAACGAGCAGAGAATGTAAAGGAGCCGTCTTCATGTGCAATACGCGTATTGGAGATGGTATCGTGTTCATCTTCTATCTCACCAAATAATTCTTCAATAATATCTTCAAGTGTTAACATACCGGCAGTTCCTCCGTATTCATCGAGGACAACTGCAATACTTCTTCTTTTTTTTACCAATAAATTGAATACATCTTGTATTTGCATAGTCTCGGGAATCCATTCTACAGTTTTGATAATAGAGTGAAGTGATTTAGGCTTTTTGAACATGTCAAAAGCATGGACATATCCAATAATATTATCCATTGTTTGGGCATAAACCAAAATTTTGGAATAGCCTGTTTGGGAAAAAGTTTGGAGTAGCGTAGACAGCTTCTCATACCGATCAACTGCAACCATTTCGGCACGTGGAACCATCACCTCACGAGCTTTCAAATTGGTAAACGACAGCGCATTGTGAAACAACTGTAGCTCGGCATCTCGATCCTCCTCGTCTACTGTATCAATATGCTCCGAAACAAAATCGCCTAATTCTACCTTGCTAAAGGCAATCGCTTCTTCTTGACGAGGAACACGAAAAAACTGATATAATATACCATCAGAAAAACGCAATACAGCCCAACTAAGGGGCTTCATCAGTAAATAAAAAACAAAGGCAGGAAAGCTAAAAAATCCCAAAACCCTATTGGCATAAATCTGAAAAAAAACTTTTGGTAAAAACTCGGCGGTGATAAGTATCACAGCCGTTGACAATAAAGTTTGGTAAAAAATAATACGTAATGGAAGATTAGTACTCCATGCGTATTGAGGAAATAATTGGTCAATAATTAAATCACCTGCTACAATTCCATACACTACTAAGGCAATGTTATTGCCAATAAGCATGGAAACAATAAATCTGGATGGGCTTTTTGTAATCTGCTTAAGAAGAGAGGCAAAAAATCTAGGCTGATTTTTTTGAATTTCTAATCGAATTTTGTTCGAAGAAACAAAGGCAATTTCCATTCCTGAAAAGAATGCTGACAAGATCAGGCTTGTCAACAAGATGACAACAGCAGATGACATAGTGATTAAGACTCTTTACGCTTTTCGAGTTTTTTCCGGTAGCGCCGGCGAATGTAGAACATCAAAAATGCCACAGCAGTTATGGCTAAGTCAATTTCTGTTTTTGCTTCGGTCGATCCCCAAGTAAAAATAGCTCGGAACAAAAAGAGTCCTCCAAAAACAAGGTAAATAATCTCGGATATGCGGTAAAATTTAATCATAATTCTTCTTCAACGACCACACTTCCTACAAGTGGGCCAGTGGTTATTTTATAAAAGGATTTGTTTGCATCCAAAACTTGGGCTGCAATATCGTAATCTTGATTTTTAAAGGTAAAGTTTTCTTCTGTAAAAACCCAGTCAAGATTAGTGTCCCAATACAACTGACTTGTTCGCAAGTCTGTACCCTCTGGAGTAGTTATGCGGACATTACCGCGCAAATCAACTACATCTGTCCGATTATACAGAATACCATAATCAGCCTTTACGTAGGTCTCTGACTCGTCTTGATCAAAAAATACCACGGAAACTCCTTTTGGAAACTCCGAATATGGAAAAGGTTGATTGGTATAGTCCATGTTTTTTGGGGCAGTTAGTATTGCCACTATTTTGGTTGAGTCTGTATAAACTACCCTGATGGTATCTGCTTCTCCAATAGGTAAAGCGTCAAATTGATTGATTTTCTTTATTTCCTCAAAATTGTTTTTACAGGATGATAGCCCAAGTAAAAAACAAGTCAGGGCCATACAATACAACAGAGAAGACAGGCGCATCTTAGAGCTGGGGTACTGTTACACTAGAGCGAATCCAACAAGAGAACGTAATGGATTCACCTGCGCGACCTTCGGTAAAGATGTCTGTTTTACTCGGCGCACGACCTTCGTAACTTGCCGCCATTTTCATTGCCGTTTTCTTTACACCTGGATCCACCTTGGCTGCTTTTCGGGCAGTTTGTGCGGCCAACCAATAAACGGCACGTTTTTCAAATTGCGAAGTACCACAGTCATTCGCACTAGCCGCGTATAAGCTGGCAATCAGCATATAGGCTTTACCCATAGAGGGTCGGTTTTTAAGCGCTCTATTGGCATATGACCTAGCTTTACTCTTCAATCCCCTTTTGTTAAACTTAACAGCAATTTTATAGAGAATATCTGCTTTGCGGTACTTATCTTGTTCTAGAGTCAATGATTCTTTATAATACGCCAATGCCGCCTGACTATCACCAGCTTTATCTTTTAACAAACCTAAATAATAAGCAGAATTTGCCGATGGATTAATGGCGTGCAAGGCTTCTACAAGTTCAACAAATAGAGGGTCATCGGAACAGTCCTTGGCATCCATGCGACTTGCAGCACGATTCAACCAAACACTATCGTTTTTGTTTTCGTCAAAGTTCTTTCTGTAGAGGGGTATTAAATTTTCGCAGCTGGATTCTTTGGATATAATCGCATCTAGATTGTTTGCGTAGGTAGAAAATGCCAATACATTGGTTTCGTAAACGCGTTTGCTGCGTTGTTCTCTAGAAGTTAATGCTTGACCTGAATCAAGTTTGGTTAGAATAGCGTCTAGCTTTTTGGCAAGTTTAGTTTGTTCTAACTCAAATTTTTCTGAAACCTCCTCATACTTGGTAAATAGGTCTTCCGTAGAGGTTGCCCCCTGCTTGTAGAGCTCAAAGGTGGTTTTAAAATATGAATATAAGCGCTTGGGGCTGGAAAAGCTATTCGGGTCTTGTGTAAAGGCTTGGTCAAATGCAGCAAATACCTCTTGCAGGCTACCTTGCTTGTAATCAAGCATGCTTTGTGCTTTAGAAGAAAGTATACTCCCTAGCTCGCTTACACCTCGTTTGGTTTTGGGAAAATATAAAATCCAATCGTCATAAAGGGCAATTAACTCAGCTTGATACGCAGCCTTGTCTGCAGCGGTTTTGATCTTGTGTTTCAATATGCGCTCTCCGTATTTAAATGTGGCTACATTTAATTTTGGGCATGTTGTACGAACTTCTTTCCAAGGTTCGTAAGCAGAGTCATAGTTCTTGACTTTTGCAAACTCTGCAAAAATGGATAAATTGGCAGGGCAAGAACTTTTATCCCCCTGTGCCAATAAGCTAGTACTACTTAGAAGTAAAATAAAAAGTGTAAAATGTCTCATATCAACTAATCGTATTTTCTTTTTATAAACCAAATATCACTTAGCGAAAAGCCAAGCATGATATTTGTGTATTTTTCTTCAATCAAGCCTGCGTTTTTCGTTCCCATTTTTCCAACCTCTACGCCGATATTGGCTTTTGAAAAGTTTCCAATCGGCAAACCTAATCCAAAGGTTATGCCAAAATCCTTAATTGCTTGATTTTTTATATTCATTCCCATGTTCTCAAAGCGAATACCTGTACGGTAGACAATTCGTTTAAAATAATTGGTGAAAGAGCTATACTGCGGTATATAAAACCCACCCAGTGATATTCTTGAGGATGAGGAATAGCTTACAGCAGTATTCATTTCCAACGGATTTGTCAATCCCTCTTTGGCTGTATTGTATGAAGCGCCAACAAACCATTTTTGCTGCTTGCCAAAACCAATACCCAAACTTGTTTGGGAAGGAAGCGTATTTGTTGTTTGGGCTAGATCAGCTAGGTCTAAAACATCTCTTGTTGCGGTATTCCCAGTTGAGGAAATTGTAGAAATGAATCGCGTGTTCGTCCCATTTAATTTCGATGATGGTGTAAATGTAGCTGATAGATAGAGTTGGTAATCTTCGCGTATTTCCGTTTGGTAATGTGTGCCCAACAAAAATTGAATGCCACTTAATTCCGATCGGGTAAACACTTGTGTACTGAGCTCGATGCCAGAAACAGAGCGCGTAAAAATTCTTTCCGTAAAACCAAAGTTGTAATGAGCACTAGCGCCAATACTTAATCCTTGAAATGGATTATATGCAAGGCTTAGAAAAGTACTGTTCAATCCACCAGAACCTTGGTGAAGTATGCTGTTTTCAATTTCATTGATTGTTTCAACAACATTCAGACGGTACCCCATGCCTGTTTTGGGCTTGATCCCAAACCCAAAAGCGAAGTGTTTGGTCGGTATACTCAAGGCCAAGTAATTAAGTCGTGCGTTGTTTGTGTACTCGGTTGCTGACATTGACTGCTGAGAAGCCGTTTTATAACTCGCGCCAAATCTGTATTGAACGAAGTCTAATTTTCCCAAGGTAGCTGGATTATCCAAACTAAACTGGGTGCTATCGGCGTAGACAGTAACCCCACCCATGGCATTGTTTTCTGCAGTTCGGTTAGAAACTGACTGACCAAATCCAAAATAAGAATAAGGGGAAAGTGATGCATTTTGTGAAAAAACACCAGCCGTTGAAGCTAGAAATATAAATACAAGAACGTTATTCTTCATGGAGCCCATTAAATGTGAGTATGCAATGTAAACCGATAAGATTTAAATCAGCGTTGGCAAATATGCTATTTTTTATCTTTTTTATCAAAAAATCTGCGTCTCCGCCTGTTAAAATTGTGGTAAAATTTCCAAATTTAGACGTAAATGTTTCAATATGGCTTTTAATTTCAGCTATTAACCCAGCTTCAACGCCTAATTGAATACTTGTCTTCGTTGATGTTCCCAGACTTGGAATTTCTAATGCTGGGGCTACAAGAGGCAATCCATGGGTACATAAATGTAAGGCTTGGTAACGCATGACGCGTCCAGGTGCTATGGCGCCACCGTGATGCAGTCCCGAAGCATCGACATAATCGTAGGTGATGCAACTTCCAGCATCTACAACAAGGATAGGCTGGTTGGGATAAAGGCTAATTGCCCCAGATATAGCAGCACGACGATCAATTCCCAAAGTATTTAGGTTGTCATAGTTAGAAGAAAAAGGATATTTTGTGAAGTTGTCCACATAATGTACACGCGTATTTTCAGGAAGGTAATTAACTACTTGCTTTGATGAAGATCCTACTGAACCAATGAGTACAACTGAAAAAGGATATTTTCGAAAAAAAGTATCCCAGCTTTGTTGTGTCCATTCTGTACATACACCAGAAAGTGCCAAGCCGTTATTTGCAAACAGACCGTATTTCATTTGCGTATTTCCGATATCAAGCACTAGATGCATTGCATTGTTCATGATTGGCTAAAGTAGAAGTTTTTTTGGAAGCTACTTGCCAATTCTATTAAAGCAAGTATATTTGTGCTCGCAATTTTGCTAAGGTACCTTAGCTCAGTTGGTAGAGCAAAGGACTGAAAATCCTTGTGTCCCTGGTTCGATTCCTGGAGGTACCACATCTAATAACCCTGTACTCAATTGGTTTACAGGGTTTTTTTATGAATAATCCTTTTTGGCTTTCGAAACCAAAGGCTTCGCCCTATATTTGCCCTATCAAATACAAGTTCCAACCGTTGTACTCAAAATGACACTAGACTGGGAACATATCTTAGTACCCATTTCCATTGTTCTCATGGTTGTTTATGCTGCTTGTCTGCTTCTTATTTTTTTCTATGCGATAAGTCAACTTAGTTTACTCCTTAACTATGTCAGGCAAAAAAACAAAGAGTCTGAGGAAGATGTGTTTAATTTAGAAAATGCGGATGAAACGCCTTATGTTACCATCCAGCTTCCCGTCTACAATGAGTTGTATGTGATTGAGCGGTTGCTCGACTATGTTTCAAAAATTGACTATCCCAAGGAAAAATTAGAAATACAGGTTTTGGACGATTCAACAGATGAGTCTGTTGCGGTTACTGCTAAAAAAATTGAAGGCCTTAATGCCAAAGGGCATGACGTTGTTCATGTACGTCGAGCAAGCCGAAGTGGCTTTAAAGCGGGTGCGCTTAATGAGGGGCTAAAAACCGCAAAGGGCGAATACATTGCTATTTTTGATGCAGATTTTACACCCAAAAAGGATTGGTTAAAACAAACTATACCCTATTTTAAACGCTCAGAAACTGGGGTTGTACAAACGCGTTGGGGGCATATCAACAGAAATTTTTCTACACTGACAAGAATTCAAGCATTTGCACTGGACATGCACTTCACTTTAGAGCAAGTGGGGCGAAATTACGGCGGGCACTTTATGAATTTTAACGGAACTGCCGGTGTGTGGCGAAAAAGCTGTATTGAAGATGCCGGAGGATGGGAAGGCGACACCCTAACGGAAGACTTAGACCTTAGCTATAGAGCACAATTAAAGGGATGGAAGTTCAAGTATTTGGAACATGTAGAAACACCTGCAGAACTGCCTGTTGTGATGAGTGCGGTTCGTTCACAACAGTTTAGGTGGAACAAAGGCGGTGCGGAGAATTTCCAAAAAATGATTCGCAAAATATGTAGCACTCCTAATATTGGAATCAAAACGCGCTTACACGCCATCATGCACTTACTCAATAGCAGCATGTTCTTGACAGTGCTAACGGTAGCTGTATTGAGTATTCCCATGCTCTACATTAAAAATGAATGGGGAAACTTCATTTGGTTTTTTAATATTACCAGTCTGTTTATTGTCAGTACAGTAATCTTTTACATCTGCTATTGGTTCACTTACAAGCGTATCCATGGAGGGGGTTTTGTCAATTTTGTGGAATTCAGCAAACAGTTTGTTACGTTTTATACGATAGCTATGGGCTTTTCAGTGCACAATTCGGCTGCGGTCCTTGAAGGACACAGAGGAAAGAGAAGCGAGTTTATTCGAACACCAAAGTTCAATATTGCCCGATTTAAGGACAACCTAAAAGCAAATAAATATCTACCTAAAAAAGTGTCCAAGAACACCCTTTTTGAGGGACTTCTTATGCTGTATTTTCTTTTTGGCATGACCAGCGCTTTTTTCGTTGGTCCTGAGGGTGATTTTGGTTTATTTCCCTTTCATTTATTGCTGTTTATCGGCTTTGGATTTGTGTCCTTTAACTCAATCAAAAACCGCCTTTAATTTTACAGCATATTGAGTTGCTGAATTTCCGTTTGGGTTAAGTGTCGCCAGTGCCCACGTGGTAAATCCTTTTTCGTCAAGCCAGCAAACATCACTCGATCGAGTGATATTACTTCATAACCCAAGTGAGTGAAAATACGACGTACAATCCGATTGCGCCCCGAATGAAGCAAAATACCAACCTCACGTTTGGATGCACCTTGCACATAGCTGACTTCATCAGCCTGTATGCTCCCATCATCGAGTTTTACACCATTTTTAATATCACTTAAATGCTGTCCTTTAACTGCCTTATCCAACACGACATGGTATAGTTTTTTGATTCCGGATTTTGGGTGAGTAAGCTTTTTGGCCATTTCTCCGTTATTGGTAAAAAGCAATAGTCCAGTTGTCGGTCGATCCAATCTCCCAACTGGGACTACACGTGCTTTTGTAGCGTTGGCGATCAGATCCATTACTGTCCTTCGCCCCTTTTCATCTCTTGTTGTAGTGATGAATCCTTTGGGCTTATTTAATAAAATGTAAGTCGGCTTTTCAGCTTGAAGGCGTTGCCCGTCGAAGTGTACTACATCTGTAGACTGAACTTTGTACCCAAGTTCCGTCATGACTTTGTTGTTTACCTTTACGGAACCCAACTGAATATGCATATCTGCCTCTCTCCGCGAACAGACGCCCGCGTGAGCAATGAATTTGTTTAGCCTAGTTCCGGAATTTTGTTGTTGGGGTTGCCCTTTTTTCATAAGGCAAAAGTAAGAAGCCTAAATGGTTATTCGCAACAAAGGCAAACTTATTACGCCTAGTAAAATAATGATGCGTACAAATTGAACCAACAAACCAAACTGATGCTTGCCACTAAAACGCCACAAAAGCAGCAAAAATACAGGTAACAAAACAACAGCAAGAACAAAATAATAGCGCATGGCATTCAATTCAAAAAAGCGACCCAAAATAACGACCACCAACAGTGCACTTCCAACAAGAGCGGATATGAGTTGCTTTGTTTTTCGTTCGCCCCAAACAACAGGAAAGGTCTTGTAGTTTTGAGCTAAGTCACCACTAAGGTTGTACAATGCCTTGGTAAATTCGCGTATACTAACCAATGTGTACAAATAAGCAGCATGCACAAAAATTTCGAGTGAAAAATTTTTGTAGTAAACCGTGATTGCAAAAAAAGGAAGAACCGTGAGTAACGTACTGACTAAGGTTCCAAACCAAAAAGTACGCTTTAGATAGGTTGAATACAAAAACATCCCCAACATATAGGCTGTAAAAAACAGTACAGCTCGAAACGAAACATAACTTGCCGCAAGTAAAGCTAAAATGGAGCATGCAAAATAAACTCCTAGCTTGGTCTTAGCAGAAATATGGCGTTCCAAAAGTGTTTTTTCAGGGCGGTTAATGATGTCTTTTTCTTCATCAAAAAAGGCATTCACTATGTATCCTCCAGAGACACTAAACCCCGTTGCCAAAACAATTAGCCAGATATTTAGATCCATAAGGGTAACAGCTAGCGGAGCTGTTGAGAAAATAAATAATGATGTGAGTAACTGCGCCGTCATCAATACAGAAATATTGACACCACGAACCAACGAAAACAGACCAATTGCTTTTAAAAACAATCGTTGTTTTGGGGCAGAGGCATTCATCTTAGAACTGGTAGACCACCTCAATTTGGTGGCCAACTAATAACGCTTTGGCTTTTGGCAAGTCTTGGGTAAATCCAAGAATATAACCTCCTCCTCCGGAACCGCATAATTTTAAGTAATATGCATTGGTATCCAACCCCTTTTTCCACAAACCGTGAAAACGAACAGGAATCATAGGCTTGAAGTTGTGAAGTACTATTGAGGACAGTTTTTTTACATCAGAAAAAAGAGCCTTAATATTTCCACTTAAAAAATGTTCGATACAACTATCGGATATAGAAATAAACTCTTGCTTGAGCATCTTTCGAAAGGCGGGGGCCTCAAGGTTATCCATGAAAATTGAAACCATTGGAGCTGTTTCACTTGTCATTCCACTGTCTAATAGAAATACAGCAGCCTTGCTGTCAGGAGTTTGGGATGGAATACCCGTGGGCTCAATATTGGATTTGGAATGGATAAGAATCGGAAGGCTTAAATAG
>JAHEKR010000024.1 GCA_024638225.1 Flavobacteriaceae bacterium | reverse complement strand
GACTGAAGCCTGATTTGTGGCTTTGATGGAGAGCGTCGCTTGTGTTCTGCCACTATGCCCAGTGGTGCAAGCTTGATGCTCTTCGAAAAGGAAATTGGCTGGCGCTGGTAAAGCGGAAATGTGCTTAATTGGTGTTCCGATACCACACTTTTTTTTAGGGCAACCTCCTTGCGTTGATCAATGATAATTTGTTCTAAAATATTCATGTCTTACTCAATTCTAAGAGTTTATTAAACGATTGTAATGCTTTGCCAGAATCGATGGATTCCTGGGCTTTTGCATATCCTTCTGCTAGCGTTGTTTCTAGTGCTGTAGCAATTGCAGTTCCTGCATTTGCACAGACTACTTGTTTTTGTGCCGAAGTCGCTTCATTGTTTAGTACCGACATAAAAATTTTGGCAGCATCGGGTATTGAATCTCCACCTCCAATAGCGCTAGGGCTAAGTGGCCTAAGGCCAAAATCTTCAGGGTGGATAAGTCGCTCCCCATTCTTTGTGACAGCTTTTGTGGCTGCTGTTAATGAAATTTCATCATATCCATCTAAGGCGTGCAGAATACAAAATTGTTTGTCTGTATTTTGAAACAAGAAATGGTAGAGGCGTAATAATGCTAAATCAAACACACCCACTATTTGGCGTTTGGGCAAGCAGGGATTGACCAAAGGGCCAAGCATATTAAAAAACGTCTTGAGCTTTAACGAACGCCTGATGGGTGCTACGTGTTTCATCGCAGGATGAAATAAAGGTGCATGTAACACACATATTCCTGCCTGATCAATACAACGTTCCAAAAAGTCTGAATCGTTGGAAAAGCGAATGCCCAAATATTCCATCACATTGGAAGATCCACATGATGAGGAAACCCCATAATTCCCATGCTTGGCAACATGAATGCCTGCACCTGCTGTGACAAAAGACGATAGGGTAGATATGTTAAAGGTGTCTTTGCCATCTCCACCAGTGCCGCACAAGTCAATAGGTTCATAAGCCGATAAATCAACCGAAACGCACAACTCCAATAAAGCGTCCCGAAAGCCAGCAAGTTCGTCTACCGAAATACTGCGCATCATGTAGACGGTTAGAAATGTGCTTATGTGCACCGGATCTGCAGCCCCACTGCCCACAAATAGCAAGGCTTCCTTGGCCTCTTTTTGGGTTAGCTTTTGGTGCTCAAGAAGACGTGTCAAAATTTCTCTCATAAAGCAAGCCAGTTTTGAAGAATTTGCTTCCCATTGGGTGTTAGTATAGACTCAGGATGAAACTGAACTCCGTAAATGGGATAGGTATCGTGCTTAAATGCCATGACCTGTCCATTCTCTTCTTCAGCCAACAAAATAAATCCTTTTGGAAGTGGTTTGTTCACTACCCAAGAGTGATAACGGCCAACATCAAATGTTTTTGGCAAGCCATCAAAAATCGGGTCGTCTTCTATCACCTTCATACTGCTAGAAACACCGTGAAATACGGTTGCTAAATTACTGAGCGTGCCCCCAAATACTTCGGCAATGGCCTGATGTCCAAGACATACACCCAACATAGGAATGGTTTGCGCATAGCGTTCAATCACATCCTTTAGTAGTCCTGCTTCCTCGGGAATTCCTGGCCCTGGAGAAAGCACTACTTTGTCATATTGCGCAACTTCGTCCATAGCAAATTGATCGTTACGTTTGACTGTTACAGTGCAGTCCATTTTCTCCAAGTAATGAACAAGATTGAATGTAAAGGAATCGTAATTATCGATAACTAGAATATTCATACAAATTGTTTTTCTGCCTTTTCCATGGCCTTATTCAATGCGCGTAATTTGTTGTATACCTCTTGCAGTTCACTTTCAGGATTGGATTTTGACACTACACCTGCGCCTGCATGGTAATGCAATACATTGTCTTTGCTTAAAAAGGAGCGAATGATGATGGCATGATTGTAATTTCCTTTAAAATCGACAAAACCTATAGCACCTCCGTAAAAAGCACGATTAGTGGTTTCATAGGATTCAATAAGTTGCATGGCTCGGTGCTTGGGTGCACCACTTAAAGTTCCTGCTGGAAAGGTGTCGGCAACAATTTGCATGGTTGAGGTATCCGATTTTTTGTGTCCTGTTACTTTGGAAACCAAATGAATCACATGTGAATAAAATTGAACCTCACGATCTTTCTCTACGGTGACTTGATGACCATGCCGACTTAAATCGTTACGGGCCAAATCAACCAACATCATATGCTCGGCATTTTCCTTTAAATCTTTAGCGAGCTCCTTGGCTCTGGCTTCATCTTGGGCATCATTTCCTGTACGGACAAAGGTTCCGGCAATGGGATGAATTTCGGCAATACCATCATCAACGACTAACTGTGCTTCGGGCGAACTCCCAAAAATTTTGTGGTCTCCCAAATCAAAATAAAAAATATACGGGGAGGGATTTATTGAACGTAAAACACGATATAAGCTAAAATCATCTCCAGTAAATTCTTGTGAAAATCTTCTGGAAAGTACGATTTGGAAAACGTCACCTCGCATGCAATGATGGATACCTTTTTTTACCAAATCAACAAATTCCGCATCGTCCATATTGGACTTGGGCGCTCCTTTACGGGCAAAAGAAAAGGAATCTCTGGCGGGTGCTTGAAGCAATTGTACAACCTGATCAAGGTTGCTTTCAGACGCATAGCAATGCGAAAACAGGGTCGCCTGGTTGTTGAATACATTTACGGCAATGATGTTTTGGTATAAAGCGTAGTACATTTCGGGGATACCCACATCACCTTCTTTTTTATTTAATTCAATATCTTCAAAATACTGCACAGCTTCGTAGGAGGTATACCCAAAAAGACCATTACTCAAAAAGCGCGTTTCAGCTAAGTTTGTTTCAAAGGCATTGGCAAACGACTCAAAAGCATCAACTACTGACAACTCATCAGTAACTTTGCTTGTTTTTACTGTACCATCTGGGTAGCTCTGGGTAATTAGGTTGTTCTGTACCTTAAATCGGGCAATGGGATTAAAGCACAAATAGGCAACACTGTTGTCATTTGCTCCGTAGTCGGAACTTTCCAGCAAAACACTCTCTGGGAACACGTCTCTAATTTTAAGGTACATGTTTACAGGTGTCATCGTGTCTGTGAGCAACTCTCGGGTATCGGTTTTTAATCCAAACTTCATTGTTTCTAAATAAAAAAGGCTTGTCAGATTATGACAAGCCTTTTACGTGTATATAATACGCTTATCATCTCCCAATTAGGAGTTCCACCAAAGCGTATTAAAAATGCGTTTTTTCATCGGTTCAAATATATGCAATTCGACACTAAAAAAACAAGGACTTAGTAGGCAAAGCTTACACGGAGCTCTAATGCGTCATTTATGAGCTTATCCCCTAGGCTTTCAAAAAAAGTACCTGAGTTATATTTGACATTGTATTTTGAACGATCAATTTCCAAATCGGCACTTGCTTTATTCTCCTCTAATTTAAGCACAAAGCTTTCAGGATGCGTGATGCCTCGGATGGTAAAATCACCTGTTACATTATAGCCATCGTCTGTTTTTTCGGCATGGGTAATAACAAGCGTAGCTTCTGGGTATTCTGCTACACCAAAAAAATCATCGGACTTTAAGTGACCCACTAGTCTATCAGCATAATCACCTGAAAGGTCCGTACACACCATACTGTTCATGTCTACGGAAAATGATCCTGCTGTAAGGACATCGTTTTCAAAAGTTAGTCTACCTTCGCTAATGCTCAGCGTACCTTCATGCGAATCTGTGGTGATTTTAGATCCTTTCCAGTTAATGACGCCATTGGATATTTCGACGGTTTGTGCATAAAGCCCAAAGCTTAGTAGGCTGGTTGCCACAAGGACGATTAGATTTATCTTCTTCATGTTTATGTATTTATTAGGATTAATATTTCGATTTTAATTTCGTTACTAAGTACAATAATTGCTCCAGTTCTTTTTTGCTTAGCGATGAGGTGAGCTCATCTTCTTTCGCAAGTAAGGTTGGTTCTAAGCTTTCAATAACCTCAAGGGCTTTGGGCGTAATAAAAATATCAACCTTGCGTCTATTTTCTTTGCATATTTTTCTTTTTACAAAACCTTTTTCGATAAGCTTATCAACAAGACGAGAGGTATTACTATTTCGATGAATCATATCATTGGTGATACTTTCCAAGCAGGCAGGAACACCTTTACGACCTCTAAGTATACGCAGTACGTTGTATTGTTGAATGCTTAACCCCTCTGCTTGTAAGGCTGCATTAATTTGCTCAGTGAACACATTGCCACTTCGCATTAACGTAACTACTAAATCTCGATTTACCATTGTAACAACAACTATTGTATGCACAAATGTAGTCAATAATTCTACAATTCCTATATTTGAACAAAATAAAGTTGATGTACCGATTGCTTTTTTTGTTACTAATTTGCTCCTCGTGTTTATCAACTCCTAAAAACAAATCAACGATGAACCAACTTTCCCCTAATGAATGGGCAGACTTGCAACAACAAACCCCAGAATCTATAATCTTAGATGTGCGAACCGAAGAAGAATTTGACAGCGGATATATTGCTGGCGCAACAAATTTTGACATACGTGGTGGTGCTGCCTTTATGGATTCGTTGGAGACCTTGGACAAGTCCAAATCCTACTTTGTGTATTGCCGCTCGGGTGCGCGAAGTGGTCAAGCGTGCCAACTGATGGGTCAGCTGGGTTTCAATCATGTGTATAATCTTGATGGTGGCGTCCTGGCTTGGGAGGGTGATTTGGTGGAGTAACCCCTTAATTGGTAGTGCGAGAAGAATTACTCACTTATTTATGGAAAACACAAAACTTTGACTGTTCGTCGCTAACAACCACGGACGGTAGACTACTTGTTGTGTCCAAGCCGGGTCAAGAAAATTTGGGTGCGGGTCCTGATTTTTTTCATGCACACATATATATAGATGACACACTTTGGGTAGGTAACGTATAATTGCACCTTAGAGCTTCAGATTGGTTTGCACACAAGCACGAACGGGACTCAAATTACGACAATGTTATCCTGCATGTTGTTTGGGAAGATGACCTTCCTGTTTACGATGCAGCGCAGCAGCCCATGCCAACTTTACAGCTTTGTGATTTTGCTCCTAAAAAACTGATTGTTAAATATGAAAGATGGCTGGCACAAGAGAAAAAATGGATTTTGTGCGCTGATGATTTTCACCGAGTACCGGAGATTGTATTGCATCAATTTTGGGAGCGACTGTACACCGAGCGGTTAATGGAAAAAACAGCGCTATACAAAAACTGGTTAGCGGCAAGTAACAACAACTGGGAGGTAGTTTTCTTTGTGGCATTAGCCAAGGGTTTTGGATTAAAACACAACGGGATGGCATTTGCTCAAGTAGCCTTGTCGGTGCCCTGGAAATCTGTGATACAATGCAAGTCAGTCTCTCAAATTGAGGCACTTTTTTTTGGACAGGCTCGAATTTTACACCAAGAAGCTACACATGCATACCATCAGGAGTTAACAGATTGTTATGCGCATTTGAGCCATAAATACAAGTTAAAGCCTATATCGGAACGGGTACAGTTTTTCCGTTTACGCCCTCCAAACTTCCCCACCATTAGGCTTGCTCAATTGTCTTGGCTATTGTTTCATCAACAACGTTTTTTTACTAAAATATTGGCAGCAGATACATTGGATCAATGGTATGAACTTTTACAGCTAAAGACCACTTCTTTTTGGGAGACGCATTATAATTTTAATACTCCAACAAAAAAGCGTGTACATCGATTGACAAAGCCCTTCAAGGACTTATTGTTACTCAACACAATTTTCCCTTTTTTGTTTCATTATTACGCATATTTAGGAAGTGACAAAAAAGGACGTGTGTTAGATTGGGTGCGTGAGCTTTCTGCGGAAAAAAATACGATTACAGCTAAATTCGCACAGCTTGGTTGTACTATTTCGGATGCGCTGGAAAGTCAAGCATGTTTGCAATTAAAAACAGCTTATTGTGATGTGCGCAAGTGTTTAAATTGTGCAGTCGGGCATCAGCTTTTAAATCTTTAACTACATTTGTTATATGAGTTTGCTGCATGACTTGCGTTATTTTTTTGAAAAAAGAGGCTTTGAAGTATGCTCTAGGATGGCGGACAGACTGGGCATGAAAGCCAAGCATGTTCGTATTTTCTTTATCTATTTAAGTTTTTTTTCATTGGGCGCTGGCTTTGCGTTATATTTGGTTTTTGCCTTTTGGCTTAAAATGAAAGATTTTTTATTTGCAAAGCGATCATCCGTATTTGATTTATAATCAATAATCCTTATTTATGAAAAATATAGCAACACTTGCCCTAACCCTCTTTTGTCTACCCCTAATGGCACAAACTTCTGACAAAGGGCTGGACGAACGCATTAACGAGGCATTTACCCCTGTTGCCGATTGGTGGGGCAACGTAGTACTTCACAACTTTCCAGGCACTAGCATACCAACTATTATTTTTTTATTGGTTGGCGGCGCATTGTTTTTTACACTGTATTTTGGATTAATAAACATCAGAAAATTTCCCTTGTCAGTTGGAGTAGTTCGCGGAAAATACGATCATATAGACCACCATGAAGCAGTTGAAAAACCGGCAGTAAATGTTGCCGATGGCGATGTGGTTGATACCATTAAAGACGAAAGTAAGGACGGTGAAGTAAGCCATTTCCAAGCCTTGGCAACTGCCGTTTCGGGCACCGTCGGTAATGGAAATATTGCAGGAGTCGCGCTCGCTATCGCTGTTGGAGGGCCTGGTGCCACCTTTTGGATGATTTTATGTGGTTTGATCGGGATGTCAACTAAATTTGTCGAGTGTACCTTGGGTGTAAAATACCGTGATGTGGGTGAGGACGGCACCGTTTATGGCGGTCCCATGTATTACCTTACAAAAGGCTTAAAAGAACGTGGCTTTGCTCGCTTCGGTAAGTTTTTAGCTGTTGTTTTTGCCTTGCTTTGTGTAGGAGCATCTTTTGGTGGAGGTAATGCTGCCCAGTCCAATCAAGCTGCGATGCAACTGGTCGATTCCTTTGGGATGACTGGTGGAAGTGCGCGGACTATTATCGGACTTATTATGATGGTTTTTGTAGGAATTATCATCATTGGTGGAATCAAAAGAATTGCCTCTGTCACTGAAAAAATAGTTCCTCTAATGGCTGTCCTTTATATTGGGGCTTGTCTGTACATTATCTTGACCAACTTTAGTTATGTAGACAATGCTTTTGGTCAAATTTTCTACCAGGCATTTAGCCCTCAAGCTGGTTTAGGTGGATTGCTAGGGGTACTTATCACCGGTTTTAGACGTGCTGCTTTTTCCAATGAAGCCGGTGCGGGGTCCGCATCTATTGCACACGCTGCTGTTAAGACAAAATACGCTGCTTCTGAGGGATTAGTAGCACTGCTTGAACCTTTTATCGATACGGTTGTTATTTGTACCATGACGGCATTGGTCATTATCATTTTTAATGGGGACAATTCTGTATTTGCCTACGGAGGTGATAACGGAGTAGTGCTCATTAACGGCGAAGCAGTCGAAGGAGCAGGAATTACCGCAGCTGCTTTTGCTAAGTATATCTCCTTTTCGGGTCCGTTCCTTACTATTGCCGTTGTGCTATTTGCTATTTCAACGATGATTTCTTGGTCCTATTATGGGCTACAATCATGGATGTTTATCTTTGGAAAAAGCAAATGGTCAGATTTGACGTACAAACTATTGTTTTTGGCCTTTATTGTTATCGGAGCTGCAGGTGATATGTCTGCTGTCTGGACATTTTCAGATGCTATGATTTTAGCACTTGTTTTCCCAAATATGATTGGTTTATTCTTCTTGTATCCAAAAGTAAAAGAAGAGCTCAACCGATACTTAACTGCTATTCGCACAAAAGCCTAGTATATGAAGTGAAAGCCCCCAGTTCTTTTCCTAACCTAAATAAATCGCAGCGCAATGGAATTGTGTGGACCTTTATCGTGTTTTTTGCGTTTCATTTACTGCTTTTTTTTGTACCCCTTTTCAATAGGTCTAGCGCATACGGGCTTGTTCTTGATGCTTCTCTTCAAGAAAAGATAGACTCCATTACAGCTCGAATAAAAACCAAAAAAAAGGACACCATCTATGCTGTGAATCCCAACTATATCTCGGACTTTAAGGCGTATCAACTCCATATTCCCATGCAGGCCGTAAAGCGAATACGCGCTTTCGTCAATCAGGGAAAATACATTAGTTCTATTGCCACTTTCCAGAAAGTAACACAACTTTCCACTTCAGAAGTAGACCGATTAAAACCCTATTTAAAAATTCCGAAACCATTTAAACGTCCTGTTGTTAAGCAGCAGGAGTCAATGAAAAAGATTGAGTTAAACACGGCAACCGCTGTACAACTTACTCGTGTTTACGGAATTGGTGAAGCCTTTGCCAATCGGATTATTGTACTTCGAGATAAACTAGGTGGATTCTTAGTCCCCGATCAATTGGCTGATGTATTGGGTTTATCCAAAGAAACGCAGGCTCTTCTTTGGACCAAATTTTCGCTAGACTCTGTTCCACACATTAAAAAGAAAAACATAAACAAGATGACCATAGCCCAGTTGTCGGCGCTGCACTATATCGAGCCTTCATTAGCGAGTAGTATAGTCGCTATTCGTACCCAAAAGGGCAGACTCAACTCATGGAATGATTTGACGCACATCCAACAGCTCGATTCCATCAAAAGAGCAAGATTATCTTTATATTTGTCTTTTAATTAGCTATGAATACAGAATTACATTTGGGTCCTGTTTTTGATTTGGGAGAAACGCACGCCATGATTAAACAATCTGCGCACGACTTTGCTCAACAATACATTGCTCCACATGTTATGGACTGGGACGAAAGACAGTTTTTCCCCAAAAAAATATTGCATCAAGCGGGTGAAATGGGTTTTATGGGCATACTTGTCCCTGAAATTTACGGTGGAGCTGGTCTTGGTTACTTTGAGTACACAGCCATTATTGAAGAAATTTCAAAAGTAGATCCGTCAATAGGTCTTTCGGTTGCCGCGCACAATTCTTTGTGTACCAACCATATTTTGCAGTTTGGCAATGAGGAACAAAAACAACGTTGGTTGCCCAAGCTTGCTTCTGGTGAGTGGATAGGTGCATGGGGATTGACCGAGCACAATACAGGCTCTGATGCTGGAGGCATGAACGCAACGGCTGTTCGGGATGGTAATGACTGGATCATTAATGGAACGAAAAACTTTATTACGCATGGAAGTAGTGGTGATATTGCCGTGATAATAGTGCGTACTGGTCAAAAGGGTGATAGCCATGGGATGTCTGCTTTTGTTGTAGAGCGAGGAACCCCCGGCTTTATTTCCGGAAAAAAGGAAAATAAACTGGGCATGCGTGCTTCGGAAACAGCTGAACTGGTTTTTGATCAATGCCGTGTTTCCAATGACAACCTGTTAGGACCAGTTGGTGATGGATTTATTCAATCTATGAAAATACTAGACGGTGGCCGTATTTCTATTGCAGCGCTTTCGCTCGGGATTGCCAGAGGTGCTTACAACGCGGCTCTAGCTTATTCTTCAGAACGTGTGCAGTTTGGTAAACCCATAAATAAGTTTCAGGGAATTTCATTTAAGTTAGCCCAAATGGCAACGGATATCGAAGCATCTGAGTTATTGATGCACAAGGCTTGCTATGAAAAAAATCTAGGTCGAAAAATGACCAAAATAAGCGCCATGTGCAAGCTGTTTGCCTCAGAAACTTGTGTTCAAGTTGCCAATGAAGCCGTTCAGATATTCGGTGGTTATGGTTATTCCAAAGAGTTTCCGGTAGAGAAATTCTACCGAGATTCAAAGCTGTGCACCATCGGGGAAGGCACTTCAGAAATTCAAAAAGTGGTTATTGCCAAGCAAATTTTGTAAAAGCCTTGTTGGTTATTAGAAAATCGTGCTATATTTGCAGCTTAATCATAAAGAGAGGAGGTTCGGTTCATGTTAATAATTCCAATTAAAGACGGCGAAAATATCGATAGAGCGTTAAAACGCTTCAAACGTAAGTTTGATAAAACAGGAACCATGCGTCAGCTTCGTGAGCGTCAAACGTTTACAAAGCCATCTATTTCCAGACGTGCGCAAATTCAAAAAGCGGCCTACATTCAGCATTTACGCGACCAAGAAGAAAATTAATTTCTTAACTTGTCCCTATGGACAATGTTGCGGCTTTTATTCGCTACTTACAAACTGAAAAAAATTATTCCGCGCACACCATCCGTGGATACAAGTTGGATATTGTTCACTTTTCTCATCACTGTTCCACACAATATCAGCTAAATAGCATTGACCATATTCACTATGCTATGGTACGTGATTTTGTGGTTCATCTCTCCAAAAAGGGATTAAGCTCGCGTAGCATAAATCGAAAATGCGCGGCACTCAATTCCTACTATTCTTTTTTATGCACAACTGCTGTCCTGCAAGAAAATCCATTTGCCCAACACAAATCACTAAAATCAAGTAAGTCTTTTATCGTTCCGTTTAGCACTGCTGAAGTTTCGGCAGTTTTGGAGAGTATTGACACCACTACTTTTGCTGGACTCCGTGATGCCACTCTTGTGGACTTACTATATGCTACGGGAATGCGTCAAGCCGAACTTATTGGTTTGCATCTTTCTAGCATCGATTGGTCTCAGGATCAACTTCGTGTATTAGGCAAGCGCAACAAAGAGCGGATCATCCCTATAATAGCCAATTTAAAGATCCGCCTCGAGCAGTATGTAGCACAACGCAACTTACTCCAAGCTGCAAAAGCACACGACTACCTTCTCGTCACAGACAAAGGAAAAAAAATATATCCATCATTTGTTTATCGAACAATAAACACGTATTTTAGGAAGGTCTCTAGTAAGACACATGTCTCTCCACATGTATTGCGGCATAGTTTTGCCACCCACATGCTGGATGCAGGCGCTGACATAAACGTGGTTAAAGAAATTCTTGGCCACGAAAGCTTGGCTGCTACACAAGAGTATACCAAAGTACAGCTCCCAAAAGTAAAAGATGCGTACAGAGCTGCGCATCCCAGAGCTAAAAAGTAGGCACTCTCAGTCGAGTTGGGTATTAATATTTTTAAAACTATTTTCTTATGCGACTAACGATTCAGGCAATTAACTTTTCTCTAAAATCTAATCTTAAAAAATTCATAGCTAAACGCATTGATAAATACCAGCATTATTACAGTAAAGTATTGGCAACAGACTTGTATATGAAGAACGAAAAATCTGCACATAACAAGACCAAGCAGGTGGAGATCAAAGTTCATATTCCTGGCGATACTTTTATGGTCAAAAAAGAAAGCAATACGTTTGAAGAAGCCATCGATGCAGCTTCTAGAGCTGTTGAGCGCCTACTTATACGAAGAAAAGAGAAACATATCCGTTCCTATCAAAATGGGGTTTAATTTTTTTGAAGCCATTTAAATTAATTGTTACATTTGCATCCGCTTCCGCAAGGAGGCAGAGGCCGATGTAGCTCAGCTGGCTAGAGCAGCTGATTTGTAATCAGCAGGTCGTGGGTTCGAGTCCCTCCATCGGCTCTTTAAATTTTTCATCCTTTTGTGGTGAACGATCTTTGTAATAGGGGAGATACTCAAGCGGCCAACGAGGACAGACTGTAAATCTGTTGTTTTTTAACTTCGCAGGTTCGAATCCTGCTCTCCCCACCAAAAGTAATTATGCGGGAGTAGCTCAGTTGGTAGAGCGTCAGCCTTCCAAGCTGAATGTCGCCGGTTCGAACCCGGTCTCCCGCTCACCACAAAGCAAGATTAGCTTTTTATGCTGACTTGCTTTGACTTTTTTAGATAATGCAGTAAGTCGTTTTTCACCCTGTGCATAAACGCACTCACAGCAGAAATATCTTTCAAGCCGATGTAGCTCAGGGGTAGAGCGTTTCCTTGGTAAGGAAGAGGTCACGAGTTCAAATCTCGTCATTGGCTCCATCTCCTTTTACGCCAGATTACTTTTTACTTGTATTATTACAACAATTACTTTTTGCTAGTCGTTGCATAAGCGTAA
>JAHEKR010000017.1 GCA_024638225.1 Flavobacteriaceae bacterium | reverse complement strand
CGGTGAACGGGCTTAAGCCCATCACGAACATCTGGCAGTGCACGTGACACAATGACCGACATCGAGTAGTCGATATAGGCCGATTTCATTTCGTCTTCAATATTGATTGGTATTAACCTATCTTCGGTAGCCATAAAAATTTTTTTAACGTTATGCTATTCTTGCTAAATTAATCATTCAACGAGTGAAAAATACCGATTATTCAATCAAATTTCTTATAATTTATTAACATTTAAAGACCGCTTTGCTCGATAAATTTTTCTTGGTTTTTATTTGTTATTCAGCATTTTTTTTTGTCTATTCGTTATGTATGTGATACACTGGTTCGGTTTTTGAACCAATAACAAAAAAAACTATGGACGATAATTTCTCACCACGCGTTAAGGACGTGATAACCTACAGCAAGGAAGAAGCCTTGCGTTTGGGACATGATTTTATTGGAACTGAACATTTGATGCTCGGCCTACTCCGCGACGGAAACGGCAAGGCGATTTCAATTTTGAAAGCCTTGGAAATTGACCTTGATTATTTGCGACGTAAAATTGAAATACTAAGCCCCTCCAATCCTGCTAGCGCGCCAGAGCCACAGCACAAAACGAATTTGCATCTAACCAGACAAGCTGAACGTGCACTAAAAACTACTTTTTTAGAAGCCAAGCTTTTCCAAAGTAGCTCCATAAATACGGCACATTTACTCCTTTGTATTCTGCGCAACGAAAACGATCCAACTACGAAAGTATTACACAAACTTCAAGTTGATTACGAGACAGTTAAAGATCAGTTTAAGTATATGTCGGTAGACTCCGATGATGACTTTATTGATATGCCATCAGCAGATGCATTCCCAGATGAACCCGCAGATGAAGAAAGAAGTAGTTCATCTTCTTTTTCAACTCCATCAGATGAGAAAAAATCAAAGAAGTCGAGTACGCCTGTTTTGGATAATTTTGGACGTGACCTAACCAAAATTGCCCAAGAGGGAAATATGGATCCAGTGATTGGTCGTGAAAAAGAGATCGAACGAGTTTCACAAATTTTAAGCCGCCGCAAGAAAAACAACCCATTGCTTATAGGTGAACCAGGTGTTGGTAAATCGGCTATTGCGGAAGGGTTGGCATTGCGCATCATTGAAAAGAAAGTCTCCCGTGTCTTGTACAACAAACGTGTGGTAACACTCGATTTGGCATCATTGGTGGCGGGTACCAAATATAGAGGTCAGTTTGAAGAACGCATGAAGGCTGTCATGAATGAATTGGAAAAAAACGCCAACATCATCCTTTTCATTGATGAAATCCATACCATTGTTGGCGCTGGTGGCGCCACAGGAAGTCTCGATGCTTCCAATATGTTTAAGCCAGCTTTGGCTAGAGGTGAAATTCAATGCATTGGGGCTACCACTTTAGATGAATATCGCCAACATATCGAAAAAGACGGAGCGCTAGAACGTCGCTTCCAAAAAGTGGTCGTTGAGCCTACATCTATTTCAGAGACAATCGAAATTCTCCAAAACATTAAAGACAAATACGAAGCACATCACAATGTAAATTACACAGCTAAAGCTATTGAAGCATGTGTTCGTTTGTCAGATAGATACATTACTGATCGCTTTTTACCAGACAAGGCTATTGATGCTCTAGACGAAGCAGGTTCACGCGTACACATTACCAATATGGAAGTTCCTGAAAATATCGTGGGTATTGAAAGTGAATTAGAAAAAGTTAGAGAGCTAAAAAACAAGGTAGTTAAACGGCAGAAATACGAAGAAGCTGCCAAACTTCGCGACGACGAAAAGAAACTCGAAAAGGAGTTGTTACTTGCTCAAGAAGACTGGCAAGAAGATCAGCGCCAAAATAGAGAAACGGTAACCGAAGAGGACATCGCTGATGTTGTTTCCATGATGACTGGAATTCCCGTGCAGCGTGTCGCCGATGGCGAAAGTGAACGTTTATCCCAATTGGAGGATTTAATACAAGGGAAAGTGATTGGTCAAGAGCAAGCTGTAGAAAAAGTTGCCAAAGCTATTCAGCGCAATCGCACGGGCCTAAAAAACCCAAACAAACCCATTGGCTCATTTATCTTTCTAGGTCAAACAGGAGTTGGTAAAACCCAGCTGGCGAAGGTCTTAGCTAAAGAGTTGTTCGACAGTGAAGAATCGCTGATTCGCATCGACATGAGCGAGTATATGGAAAAATTCTCCATATCAAGACTAATTGGAGCTCCTCCAGGATATGTAGGCTATGAAGAGGGCGGCCAACTAAGTGAGAAAGTTCGTAGGAAGCCCTACTCTGTTATTCTTCTTGATGAAATTGAAAAGGCGCATCCTGATGTATTTAATATGCTGTTACAAGTCCTAGACGATGGATATCTTACCGATTCGTTAGGTAGAAAAGTCGATTTTAAAAACACCATCATCATCATGACATCGAATGTTGGAGCGCGTCAGGTGAAAGACTTTGGTCTTGGTGTTGGCTTTGGAACTGCTGCTCAAAAATCTCAGGAAGACAAAAATATTCAGGGTGTGATTAAAAATGCGCTTAAGAAAACTTTTGCTCCCGAATTTCTCAACAGAATCGATGATGTCGTTATCTTTAATTCATTAGACAAAGAAGATTTAGCTAAAATCATTAAGCTTGAATTAGCTGAACTTCAAAACCGAGTTAAGGAATTAGGGTACACACTTGCACTATCCAAAAAAGCAGTTGAATTTCTGATCGAAAAAGGATATGACAAGCAGTACGGTGCGCGTCCTTTAGCACGTGCTATTCAAAAGCATATAGAAGATGCTCTTGCGGCGGAAATCATCAAGAATACGCTTAAAAAAGATGCAAAAATCAACTTTGATTGGGATGGCAAAAGCGAAACGCTTAAACTAAAAGTAGCGCAGGCAAAAGAAGCTTAAACTTTAATCTCTTGATTGTAAGCTCAAATCAATGATTGGCGCCGAATGGGTAAGATAGCCTAGTGAAATAAAATCTACTCCTGTTTCGGCGTATCCAACAATGTTTTCTGGACTGATGTTCCCAGATGCCTCAGTTGGTGTATTTCCGTCAACCAATAGAACAGCCTCACGAACAAGCTCTGGCGACATATTGTCCAACAATATGCGACTTATCCAAGGGTGCTTCAAGCATTCTTTAACGTCTTCTAAAGTCGTCGGGTGGACAAGAGTCAGCAAGTGAGCAACCAGCATTCAAATCCGGAAGGAGTACTTTTTTTGAGGGATTAATAATCTTGGCAGTTTCTGCCATAAAATGTACACCTGCAAAAACAATAATATCGGAGTCAACTTCAACCGCCGCTTTTGCCAAGTACAGACTATCTCCAAGAAAATCTGCCAAATCCTGAATAGCATCCTCTTGGTAATAATGTGCCAACAAGACTGCGTTTTTCTCTTTTTTCAAACGAATGATTTCATCCACCAAATTAATTCCAGCGGGAATTGGCGCATCTACAAACCCTTTAGTAACTAGAGATAATTGATTGCTATTCAAATTATTTTTTTTACTCAACAAATTTCGTAAAAACCAAACGAAACACCTATTAAACTACATGGGATATTTAAAAAAAGTAAGTGTTTTCAATCAACAAGCGAATTATATAAATTAAAGTTCCAGACAAAAATTAATATTATTCCGTGTTTTTGGGTGTAAATCGGTTATTTTTGTACCGTTTTTTAACTAAACACGATGATAGTATTTAAGTTTGGAGGGACTTCAGTTGCTGGCGAGAAGGAAATAAGTCAAGTATTACATATACTAAAACAAGAAACTAAGCCCATGGCGATTGTAGTTTCTGCACTTGGAGGTATCACCGACGAATTACATAAACTTGGTAAGCTAGCTGCATCCGGGAATGAATCCTATGCGGAACAAATAAAGCATGTGGAACTACGTCACATGAATCTTGTAAAGGAGTTAATTCCTGTTGCCAAGCAAAGTGCTGTACTAAGTTCTACCAAGCAAACAATCAATCAACTTGAAACTATACTAGATGGTGTTTTTATGATCCGTGAGTTATCTGCCAAGACACAAGATACCTTGCTTAGTTTTGGTGAATTACTCTCGCACAACATCATCGCTCATGCCGCCCAGGCACAAGGACTTGATGCAGTTGCAAAAAACAGTCAAGAACTCATTATCACTACGCAGTCCATCGGCCGAACTGTAGTCGATTACAAAACTACAAACAATAACATTCAACAGTTTTTTGCCAAAAACAAACATCAGTACGTCATTCTCCCGGGCTTTGTTGCCAAAAATGTTGAAGGAGTAGTCACAACACTTGGTCGTGGTGGCTCTGACCTTACGGCTTCAATAGTTTCCTGTGCGGTACAAGCCGAATCGCTGACTATTTGGACTGATGTAAGCGGCATGTTTACGGCACATCCTGCATTAGTAAAACAGGCCAAGGCAATTCCTGAAATTTCATACCAAGAAGCCATGGAGCTTTCGCATTTTGGTGCCAAGGTTATTTATCCACCAACGCTTCAGCCAATCACAGATAAAGGAATCCCCGTGTACATTAAAAACACCTTTGATCCAGACCAAGAGGGTACACGTATAACAAAAAAAACCCATACTGAAACGGTAGTACGAGGAATTAGCCACATCAATGACATAGCTTTGTTAACACTCGAAGGTAGCGGGATGATAGGTATCCCAGGCTACTCACAAAAACTACTCACTGTTTTGGCACAACACCATATTAATGTGGTGATGATTACGCAAGCCTCATCCGAGCATTCAATTTGTTTGGGAATCGATGCTGTAGATGCAACTTTTGCTGAAGAAACGATCAATGAAGCCTTTACTCTTGATATAGAAAGCAAAAAGTTAAATCCAATTCGCGTCGAGAGAGACTTGTCTATTATTGCTTTGGTGGGAGAAAACATGAAAAACCACCAGGGGATTAGTGGTCGTATGTTTCGCGCCCTTGGAAACAACAATGTCAACGTAAAGGCAATAGCTCAAGGTGCTTCTGAGAAAAATATCACTGCCGTAATCGATAGTAAGGATATCAAAAAAGCACTTAATACGCTTCATGAAGCGTTTTTTGAGGCTCAGGTTAAAAAAATAAACTTGTTTGTTACAGGAATTGGCAATGTCGGGGGCAAATTCCTCGAGCAAGTACACCAACAGAACGATTACTTAGTAGAGCGTTTTAAACTAAAGCTTACCGTGGCAGGAATTTCCAATTCCAGGACCATGCTGTTCGACGGGAATGGAATAGATTTAACGAATTGGCAGGAAAAACTTAAAGATGGTGAGAAGGCTGATAAAGATGTGTTTTTTGCAAAAGCAAAAGAACTGAATTTGCGAAACTCCATTTTTGTAGACAATACCGCTAACGAAATTATAGCGGGAACATATGCGAATTACCTAAAAAACAATATTGGTGTGGTTACCTGTAATAAGATCGCTTGTGCAGATGCATTTTCGCATTATCAAAATCTCAAGAAACTTTCCAGAAAATACAATGCCCCGTTTTTATATGAAACCAATGTTGGAGCCGGTCTTCCGATTATCGACACGCTTAACCACCTCATTGCTTCTGGTGACAGCGTACAAAGCATTCAGGCAGTATTATCGGGCAGTCTAAATTTTGTCTTTAACAACTACAACGATAAAACGACCTTTAGAGCTGTTGTGGAACGTGCCATGCAAGAAGGCTACACTGAACCTGATCCCAAAATTGACTTAAGTGGTATTGACGTGGCAAGAAAAATTTTAATTCTGGCTCGTGAAAGCGGTCATGCCCTTGAACTTGAGGATATCGAAAATAAATCGTTTCTACCAGATGCGTGTTTACGTACCGCTACGAACGATGCCTTTTTGGCTAGCTTAGATGCGTATGAGGAACATTTCCTTGCTTTATATCAAGATGCGAAAGCAAATAATGCAAGGCTAAAATATGTAGCTACATACGAAAACGGTGTAGCCTCTGTTGGCTTAAAACAAATTCCCGAAGGACACGATTTTTATAATTTAGAAGGTAGCGACAATATTGTACTCTTCTACACAGATAGATATGCCCAGCAACCATTGATTGTTAAAGGTGCTGGTGCTGGAGCAGAAGTCACCGCCTCAGGAATATTTGCAGATATTATACGTATTGGAAAAAGTTAATCTACAAGGCGTTCGGCTTTTTGCCCCTGCAAGTATAGCCAATATCTCTTGCGGTTTTGATGTTCTGGGACTTTGTCTGGAGAACATTGGCGATTATATGGAAATTCGTCGCAGTGAAAAGGCGGGCATACACATCACATCCATCAAAGGGCAAGATTTACCGCTAGAGGCCAAAAAAAATGTTGCTGGAGTAGCTGGCTTAGCACTTTTGGAAGCACATAATCCCCAGCTTGGATTTGAGATTTCAATTGAAAAAAACATAAAGCCTGGCAGCGGGATTGGAAGCTCGGCCGCTAGTGCTGCTGGAACTGTTGCAGGCATCAATTATCTGCTTGGAAGTCCTTATACAAACAAGCAACTTATACCTTTTGCCATGGAAGGGGAACGCCTAGCTTGCGGAACTGCACATGCAGACAATGTGGCTCCTACCCTGATGGGCGGCTTTACTTTGGTGCGTGACACCAACCCTTTGGATGTTTGCGCCTTACCTACCCCACTTGAGTTAACCGCAACGGTAATTCATCCGAAGATTGAGGTAAAAACAGCCGATGCGCGCGCTGTACTTAAAAAGAGAGTGACACTTCAAACAGCTATTCAACAATGGGCTAATGTTGGTGCTTTGGTGTCTAGCTTATACGAAGAAGACTACGAGCTACTAAGTCGCTCTTTGGTTGACGAAATTGTAGAGCCTATTCGCTCTATTCTTATCCCACACTTTTCGAAGCTAAAAAAAGCCTGTTCAGATGCAGGCGCGCTTGGTTCTGGAATTTCAGGTTCAGGACCTTCCGTATTTGCCCTATCCAAAGGAATGACAACAGCAAATAAGGTTGCCAATGCCATGCATGAGGTCTATGCCAAAACGGATATTCCATATGATATTTATGTTAGCCCGGTAAAATCAACTGGGGTTAGTTTTCTAGAAGATTTATCATGAAGTATTACAGCCTGACAAACTCATACAATACTGCAAGCTTTTCAGAAGCTGTGATACAAGGACTAGCGCCAGACCGAGGTCTGTATTTCCCAGAGAGTATTCCAAAACTGTCCGATGATTTCTGGTCCAGTTTTGCTGACAAATCTATGGTAGAAATTGGTGTAGACGTGATGCGGCCCTTTGTTGGCGGCACTATTCCAGACAGTCGATTACAGGAAATTGTTGCCGATACCTTATGTTTTGATTTTCCTGTAAAAAAAATCAGCAACTCTATTTCTACTCTTGAACTTTTTCATGGACCAACGATGGCTTTTAAAGATGTAGGAGGCCGCTTTATGGCGCGATGCATCGGGTACTTTAATGAAAAAAGTCCTAAAAAAGTTACGGTGCTTGTTGCGACTTCGGGAGATACTGGTGGAGCGGTTGCTTCAGGATTTTTGGGAATTCCAGGAACAGAAGTTATCATTCTTTATCCCAAGGGAAAAGTGAGTCGCATCCAAGAGTTACAGCTGACTACAAATGGGCAGAATATCAAGGCAATTGAGGTAGATGGTGTATTCGACGACTGCCAAGAAATGGTAAAATCGGCTTTTATAGACGAAGACTTAAAGGCAAGACTCAACCTAACCTCGGCTAATTCAATTAATGTGGCGCGCTGGTTACCACAATCTTTGTATTTTTTCGCTGCCGTGCAGCAGCTACAACGCATAGGAATAGATAAAAAGTTGGTTTTTTCTGTGCCTAGTGGGAATTTTGGAAATATCTGTGCTGGAATCGTTGCCAAACAACTTGGACTTCCGATTAGCCACTTTGTTGCCAGCACCAATAGCAATGATACGGTTCCACGTTATCTAAAAACTGAAGACTACCTACCTCACCCATCCAAGCAAACCATATCCAATGCCATGGATGTAGGAAATCCATCAAATTTTATTCGAATTCAGTCGTTGTACAACCGTGATTTTAATGCGCTTAAAAAAGAGTTTTCATCCCGAGCATACTCCGACAGAAAGACGAAAGAAGCACTTGCCGAGATCTACAAAAAATACAACTACATTGCCGATCCACACGGAGCAGTTGGCTATTTGGGGTTACAAAACTTTTTAAAAGAAAATCCAGAGCATTACGGTGTTTTTTTAGAGACAGCCCATCCCATAAAATTCCGCGACATCGTTGAAGAGACGCTAAGTCTAGAGCTGTCTATTCCCGCGCAGATCCAACACATCCTGGACAAAACACCCGAGAAAACTTCGTTGAGTGGTTACGAGGCCTTTAAGGAATACCTACTGAGTCATACTGCCTAATTCGGGGAGTACAAAATCATCCAATACGCTAGGTTGCTGCATCATAGCCTCAATGGCATCTGCAGTACGCGGTGCATAAGCAGATAAGTTAATCGGTCCATCGTCTGTAATCAGAATATCATCCTCAATGCGGACAGCTATGCCCCACCATTTGGGATCACACGGACTGTCTTCTGGAATGTATATTCCTGGTTCTACGGTAATTAAGGTATTGTGTGCAAAAGGTGAATACGTTCCTGCATCATGTACATCTAATCCCAAATAATGAGAAGTCCCGTGTGGAAAATAACGACGCACTTCAGTGGCATCTTGAATAATCCCCAACTCTTTTAGTCCACGCTCAATAACTTCCAAAGCGGCATAGTGTGGAGCGCGCATATTGGCACCCACAATGGCTGCTTCTATTCCCGCTTCTTGAGCTTCGTACACTATGTCGTAAATAGCGCGTTGTTCTACTGAAAAGGTTCCATCAGCAGGGATGGTTCGGGTCACATCAGCCGTGTAGTTGTGGTACTCTGCACCCAAATCCATCAACACCAAATCACCTCCTACGCGTGGTTTGTCGTTGGTAATATAATGCAATACACAACCGTTATGACCACCACCCACTATAGATGGGTAGCCCTCGTATTCTGCTCCGTATTTTTTAAACACAAACTCATGTATTCCCTGAATCTCACGTTCTGACATTTCGGGGTGCATGGCCTTCATGACCTCTACCTGTCCAATGGCTGAAATATAGATAGCTTTTTTAAGTAAGGTAACTTCTTCCGGGAGTTTAATTTCGCGTAAGCTATCCATAATCATCGGCAGTGTCTCACTATCGAGGTTAGTCAGCTGGGCTGACATTTGCTCTTTAAGTTCTGTGCGTTGACGATCGTTGATGGCGCGTTGGTAGGATGTGAGCAATTCATCGTTGGCAAGCTCCTCATTGTACCGTAGCGAACGTGTCAAGACCTGAGCAACATTGGCAGAACTTTTAGTATCAGAAGTAGTAATGTATCGATATAAAGACACTTTTTCAGCAGCAAATTCTGCTGGAAAATTCGCCTTGTTCTTAAAAGTCTCGATTAGCGAATAAAGATCAGCTTCATTGTTCGCATCGTCTCTGACATCATTGTTAAAATCAAAAAAAAGCACTCTATCAAAGCGATCAAAGTTTACCTGATAGTTTTCAAATTGGGTATTAAATAGTACCTGAGAAAAGCCTAATTTTTCTTTTGCCCCTTTAACACCCAAGCGGTAACCATCCCACTGCTCGCGTAGCGGGTCGCGTTCCTGAACAAACAATACTTCTTTGGCTTGTGTTCCGCCTATTGTTTGTGCTTCTTTATAAATCAACAACACAGCATGAGGTTCTTTTAGCCCAGTGAGGTAGTAGAAGTTAGGGTCTTGATGGTAATGAAAATCGACATCATTAGCACGATTACGCACGGGATTGGCAAAAAACACAGCCGCACTATTGTCTGGCATCATGGCACGTACTGCCTCCCGACGGTCTGCATGAAAAGCAGGTGTTAAGTAATCATCGGGTACTTCTTGTGCGTTGATTTGAAAAACTACTAGGGTTGTGAATAAAATGGAGCGTAACATATACTTCTTTTTCGCTAATGTAGCTAAAACTATACTACTTTTGAAAGTATGAAGCAGTTGAACTTACACCAAAATCACCTTGACTTAGGAGCCAAAATGGGAGCCTTTGCCGGATTTGATATGCCGCTAAGCTATCAAGGGGTCAAAGCAGAGCATCTGTGTGTGCGCAAACACGTGGGTGTTTTTGATGTATCACATATGGGAGAATTTATTGTTTCAGGAAATACAGCCTTAGCCTTGTTGCAACACACAACAAGCAACAATGTGGACTTGCTTGATGTCGGCGATGCCCAATATGCCTATATGCCCAACACAACTGGCGGTGTCGTTGACGACTTGTTGATTTACCGCATGGGTGAAAAAAGTTATATGTTGGTGGTTAATGCCAGCAACCTGGAAAAAGACTGGAACTGGCTTACAGAACAGAACAAAGCCTTTGGTGCTACGCTAGAAAACAAATCAGACGCTTATGCCCTATTGGCCGTACAAGGACCTAAAGCACACGCCTTAATGAAGCAGCTCACTCCTATTGATACTGGCACACAAAAAAGCTTTTCTATAGTGGAAACAACTGTGCCTGGTGCAGCGCATGTTTTTGTGGCTACCACGGGTTACACAGGGGCAGGTGGAGTGGAATTATACATTCCAATTGCCCAAGTCAAACAAGTATGGGAAATGTTACTAAAAAAAGGTGCATCCTTTGGCATTCAGCCCATTGGTTTGGCTGCACGAGACACACTACGACTTGAAATGGGCTATTGCCTATACGGACATGAATTGACCGATACCACCTCGCCTATAGCTGCACGATTGGCCTGGTGTACCCATTTTGAAAAGTCTTTTGTGGGCGATGCACATATTAAAAGAGACAAAGCGGAAGGTACTGTACATTCTCGTGTGGGCTTTACTATGATCGACCGCGGTATACCAAGGCAAGGTTATGGATTGGTAACAGAAAACGGAACACCCATTGGTGAAGTGACCTCAGGTACATCTTCCCCGTCATTGAATTTGGGGATTGGTATGGGCTATGTGGCAAGGAAATATGCCAAAGCAGGTACGGAAATCTATGTGCGTATACGCGAGAAAAATATTAAGGCGTGCATAAGCCGCCTCCCTTTTATTTCCTAGTATGAAACGCATTCTCATTGTTGGCGGAAGTGGTTTTTTAGGGCGTGCCCTATACAAGGAACTGCATCCATACTTTGACGTATATGCTACCTACTGTACCCAAGAATGTTACGCAAAAAACAAACGCTATTTTGAATATGATTTTAATGAAGATTCCCCAACTGAACTACTAAAGTTTATCAAGCCAAATGTTATTATATCAGCACTTCGAGGTGAAGATGAGGGGCAATTTATCGCCCACGACTTATTGATTAATTACGCTATACAACAGCAAGCACGTGTACTGTTTTTATCCTCGGCCAATGTGTTTGATAGTTTTCGGCACTACCCCAGTTACGAACACGATAAAACCTTCTCGGAGAGTGCTTATGGCAAGGGAAAGATTAAGATTGAAAACAAATTATTTAGGATGCCACCCTTTAGTTGGTCGATTATTCGCTTGCCCATGGTCTTTGGTGCTGGTTCTCCTCGGTTTATGGAACTCAAAAATGCCATTGAGACACAGGAACCTTATGAGATATTTCCCAATTCCGTGATTAATGTGGCGGCTGCTTATTTTGTTACGCAACAGCTCCATTATATTATTAATCAAGACTTGTGGGGAGTTTTTCATCTTGGAAGTACCAACTTAATTCACCACGACGCTTTTATAGAAGAATTGGTTGCGGGTTTAGGACTTAATATGCAACCGCGATACACCCATGTATATGCCAGCAATATTGATCGTTATATCGCTGTGCTTCCCAATTACAACTGCCTTCCCAAGCATTTACAATACACTACTCAAGATGTGCTAAACCAAACACTACGCATCTCGGCATAATGTTTAATTTTTCCTAAACATTTTATATCTTTGAGACGAACATAGCCCAAATCTATCTTTGTGTTCTCGTCGTTTTTTGTATTTATAGCACGCCAATAGCGATGTAGTTTTTGGATTTTTTTGGGCAGTATTTTATAACCAAATCATCATGAAAACAACACAACTTTTATCCATAGTAATTGGTTCAATTCTTTTGTCGTCCTGTTTCGATGACGGCAAGACAACTTTTCAAACTCCCAACATACCTACTCCGGACGGCTATAGTTTGGTCTGGTCGGATGAATTTTCCGATCCCTTACTCGACATTGGGCGCTGGCAGTACGAAACTGGCGACGGTACCGATTACGGCTTACCAGTAGGTTGGGGAAATGACGAAAAGCAAATTTACACAGTATCCGCAGAGAACTCTGGAATTACGAAAAGTGATGGGGAAATGGCTTTTTTTATTCGGGCCAACAAAACAGCGTCAGGTGGATATACCTCTGCAAAACTTACTTCCAAAAATTTTTCCAGCATCCGCTTTAGACGTATAGATATTCGGGCCAAAATGCCTCAAGGACAATGCATATGGCCAGCCATCTGGATGTTGGGAGATAATATAGATGAGGAAACCATAGGACAAAACATTGATCCATCAGTGATGAATCACGCCATCAAAGAAGGGTTTACCGATTTAGGTAATGGAACTGTAGTGGTATTTGGCGGGGGTGGAGA
>JAHEKR010000019.1:7548-14648 GCA_024638225.1 Flavobacteriaceae bacterium | reverse complement strand
AAAATCAAGGTTAAACGCAAGAAACAAGCCCCAGGGGTAAGCTATGCTACATGCAAAACTTGTCAAGGCTCGGGACAAACCATGCGAATAACGAACACTATTTTGGGACGCATGCAATCGGCTACTACTTGCTCTGCTTGTAATGGTGCTGGCCAAACCTTACGCCACCGCCCTAGCGGAGCCGATGCTTATGGAATGCTTTCACAAGAAGAAACCGTATCCATAAAGATTCCGCCAGGCGTTGAAGACGGCATGCAACTCAAAGTTTCTGGAAAGGGAAACGAAGCACCTGGGCAAGGGATTTCAGGAGATTTAATTGTGCAGATTTCTGTTAAAGAGCATCCACACCTGAAGCGCGAGGGCAATAACCTACATCTTGATTTATATATTTCTATCTCCGATGCTGCTTTGGGTATCTACAAAGAAATTGAAACGGTAGGCGGTTCTGTACGCATTAAGCTTGAGCCTGGAATTCAATCAGGAAAAATTTTACGCCTCAAAGGAAAAGGGGTGCCTAGTTTAAACCAATACGGCTCTGGAGATTTATTGGTGCATGTGAATGTCTGGACACCGAATAAACTGACAAAAGAACAAAAGCAGTTTTTTGAGGATCAACGAGCTCATAATAATTTTATACCAAACCCAAAATCAGGTGACAAATCCTTTTTTGATAAGGTAAGGGACATGTTTTCTTAATTTTCTACATGTTTTATGCATAAAGTTTATATATTTGAAGCAACAATAGATTTATCTATAGTTATTTTTCTTTTTCATAGCAATTTTTTCCCATCCTCTTTTGAGGGTGGGTTTTCTTTTTTTACAGGGTTTTTTCTATATTAGAGTATGGAAAAAATTAAAGCCATTTTCAATTACAATATCGGCATTGGTGACGCCCAGTTAACCGTTGGTTCGTTTTTGGTATGGATAACCATAATTGTAGCACTCTCTTTTTTCTTACGTCTCATGCGTAAGGTTTTAACACGCAAACTTTCAGAGGACCGCAAAGGTAAGTTTAAGCCCATTTTTTTATTCTTAAATTACTCGCTTTACACAGTTGTGGTGTTGCTTGCCTTGCAAAATGCGGGTGTGAATCTCAACGCTTTATTGGCCGCTTCTGCAGCACTATTGGTTGGTGTTGGCTTTGCTTTGCAAACTTTTTTTCAGGACATCATCTCGGGTATTTTTATTTTAATCGATCAAACGGTTCATGTTGGAGACATCATTGAACTTGATGGTAAAGTCAGCAAAGTCCAACATATTACCCTAAGAACAACTCGTGCTGTGACCATTGACAATAAAGTATTGATTATCCCAAATCATATGTACTTGACCACCACCTTATACAATTGGACCGAAAACGAAGACAGAACACGTGAATTTGTTTCCATTGGAGTGGCTTATGGTACTGATTTAGACAAACTAAAAAAAATACTTGTCGATCTGGCTGCGGCCCATAAAGAGGTTTTACAGACACCACCCCCTATGCTCCTTTTTAAGAATCACGGAGATAGTAGCTTAGATTTCGATTTAGTATTTACACTAAAAGATGGATTTAAAACTGAACTAGTAAAAAGTGATATTCGCTACGCCATTGACAAAGCACTGCGCGAAAATGACATTGAAATTCCATTCCCACAACGCGTACTTCACAAAGCAAAATAGATGGCACATATACTGATTGTAGAAGATGAAGTAAATATTCGTCGCGTTTTACGCAAAGTTTTAGAGGAAGAAGATGCTACTCGGATTATTTCTGAGGCTGCGGATGGTCTAGAGGCCATTACAGCTTTCGACAAAGGGGATTATGATTTGATTCTTTGTGATATTAAAATGCCTAAAAAAGATGGTATAGAAGTGTTAACGGCTGCTCAAGAGCAATTGCCCAATACTCCTGTAGTCATGATCTCTGGCCATGGTGACTTAGCTACGGCAGTACAAGCCATGCGTCTTGGTGCCTATGACTACATTGCCAAGCCACCAGATTTAAATCACTTACTTCAAACGGTTCGTTCTGCATTAGCACTTAAAGAAAAGCCAACCAAAGCCACCCGAAAAAAGCCCATACCCAAACAGTATACGATGGTGGGCGAGTCTAGCGCAATGAAGCAGATTTATCAGATTATTGAAAAAGTTGCGCCTACTATGGCACGTGTATTTATTCAAGGACCAAACGGAAGTGGAAAAGAACTCGTTGCGCGTGCGATACATCATCAAAGTACACGTGCGAATAACCCTTTTGTGGAAGTTAATTGTGCCGCTATTCCAAGTGAGTTAATCGAAAGCGAACTCTTCGGGCATATGAAAGGAGCATTTACTTCTGCCCATAAAGACAGAAAAGGAACCTTTGAACAAGCAAATGGAGGAACATTATTTTTGGATGAAATAGGCGATATGAGTTTAGCCGCGCAAGCCAAGGTATTGCGCGCGCTCGAAGAACACAAAATTCATCGCGTTGGTAGCGATAAGTCTATCCATGTTGATGTGCGCGTTCTTGCCGCTACCAATAAAGATGTCAAAGCTGAAATTAAAGCTGGACGATTTCGGGAAGATTTATATCACCGCCTTTCCGTAATTGAGCTTCAGGTTCCTTCACTAAACGAAAGAGCAGAGGATATTCCCTTACTGGTCACCCATTTTTTAGGGCAGTTGTCACCTACAAAAGAGCTTACTCCTTCCGCAATGGAGGCACTTCAAAAGCTAAATTGGACAGGAAACATACGTCAATTGAGAAACGTTATGGAAAGACTTCATATCTTGGGGGGTGACACCATTTCCGACGAAGATGTCACTAATTTTACACAATTATGATTCCACGCTATTTTTTCTTGCTTTTTATGGCAAGCGCAATGCTTAACGCACAGCCAAACCCAAATGATGCTGCACGTATCAATCAATTTTATGATACGTCTTTGCTCGAGGGGAATGCATACGCTTGGTTGGATTACCTTACTAATCGAATCGGTAGTCGCCTTTCGGGTTCACTTGGTGCTGAGCGCGCAGTGGCCTGGACAAAAGCAGAACTAGACTCTATAGGGCTCGACCGTGTTTACTTGCAAGATGTAAAGGTGCCCAAATGGGTACGTGGACCCAAAGAGTTTGCACTGATTGAAACAGCACCTGGTGTTACATTTAATGTGCCAATTACTGCTTTAGGTGGTTCTGTTGCCACGCCTTCTGTTGGCTTAAAGGCTCCTGTGATAGAGGTGCAAGGAATTGAGGAGTTAAAAGAACTAGGTCGCAAAAAGATAGATGGAAAAATTGTCTTCTTTAATCGCCCCATGCAAGCTAACTTAATAAGTACATTTCAAGCCTATTCAGGTTGTGTAGACCAACGCTATAGCGGTGCTCGTGAAGCGAGCAAATACGGTGCCGTTGGTGTAATCCTACGATCCATGAACTTGCGTCTTGATGATTTGCCACATACCGGTGCCATGAGTTATGGAGATCAGAAAGTATCAAAGCGTATTCCTGCTGCAGCTATCAGTACCAATGCTGCCGAAAAACTAAGTAATCTTCTCAAGCTTGAACCCAATCTAAAATTTTTGTTTCGTCAACAATGCAAAACATACCCAGATGTTTGGTCACACAATGTTATTGGCGAGATTACAGGAAGTGAATTTCCAAATGAAATTATAGTTGTAGGGGGGCATCTAGACTCTTGGGACTTAGGAGATGGTGCACATGACGATGGGGCAGGAGTGGTGCAATCCATGGAAGTACTTCGTTTGTTTAAGGCATCGGGCTATAAGCCCAAGCGCACCATCCGAGTAGTTCTATTTATGAATGAAGAGAATGGCCTAAGAGGCGGGAATGCCTATGCCGATAACGCTTTACTTGCCGGTGAAAAGCACATTTTTGCTTTGGAATCTGACGCCGGTGGCTTTACCCCACGGGGATTTTCTTTTTCTTGCTCCGATGAAGAATTTGCTCAAGTCGAATCTTGGAAACCTCTATTCAAACCCTACCTTATCCATTACTTTGAAAAAGGTGGAAGTGGTGCTGATATACGCCCCTTGAAAAATAAATACAATGTACTGGCAGGTTTACGTCCAGACTCCCAACGCTATTTTGATCACCACCATGCCGAAAACGACACCTTTGACGCGGTCAATAAGCGCGAATTAGAACTCGGAGCAGCTACTATGGCATCGCTTATTTATCTTTACGACACCTATGGTCTTGCACAGCCTATAGCAAGCGAACTTGAACAGTAGCCACCACCTTTATGCTCCAGCAATACACCAAGGAATTTAAAACCAATTTTCGTCTTGCATGGCCCGTGATGTTGGGTATGGTAGGTCATACATTGGTTCAATTTGTAGATAATATTATGGTTGGCCAATTAGGGACAACAGAACTTGCGGCTATTTCGCTTGGCAATAGCTTTGTTTTTATCGCTATGTCGATTGGTATCGGTTTTTCTACAGCCATTACCCCATTGATTGCCGAAGCAGATGCAGCCCAAAATCAGGGCGCTTTACAAAAAGTTTTACAAGAGGGTCTTCGCCTCTGTATAATTCTTGGAATAGTTTTGTTTCTAGGTGTTTATATTGCAAAGCCCCTGCTTTTTAAAATGGGGCAAGAGCCTTCGGTAGTTGCTTTGGCCTTTCCTTATTTAAATTGGGTTGCTGTATCATTGGTACCGCTGGTGATTTTTCAAGCATTTAAGCAGTTCTCAGATGGTATGTCACTTACCCGCTATTCGATGTATGCTACCGTACTGGCTAATGTGGTTAATGTTGTGATAAATTACCTACTCATTTTTGGCGTTTGGATTTTTCCCAAATGGGGGGTTACAGGTGCTGCTGTTGGCACCTTGGCCTCTAGGTTGACTATGCTTGTTTTTATCATTGTTTTGCTCTTACGCGATCCGAGAACTGTTGCGATCATTCGCCAAATGATTCCAAAAAGACTGCATCGCAAAGAGTTAGATCAGTTGCTACAGCTAGGATTACCTTCATCTTTACAAATGTTTTTTGAGGTGAGTTTTTTCACTTTTGCTATTTGGGTTTGCGGATTTTTAAGCAAAGATGCACAGGCAGCTAACCAGATCGCATTGAACCTATCATCCATGACCTTTATGGTGGCCATGGGACTTAGTGTAGCAGCAACTATACGGGTAGGAAATCAAAAGGGGCTACAGTCCTTTCGTGAGCTCAAGCGAATTGCGTTATCTGTTTTTTTACTCACGCTTTTGTTGGATATTGTTTTTGCTGGGTTTTTTATTGCCTTTAATGAGTGGTTACCATGGCTCTACCTTGACGCTTCTACGGGCTTGGATACTTTTGCGGTAGCTGAACTTGCCGCATCCTTATTGTTTATTGCTGCTTTCTTTCAGATTTTTGACGGAGCACAAGTAGTTGCTTTGGGTAGTTTGCGTGGCTTGCAAGATGTACGTATTCCTACTTGGATTACCTTTCTGGCCTACGGATTGACAGGAGTCCCCGTGATGCTATACTTGAGTATTGAGGCAGGTATGGGCGCCCGTGGTGTATGGATAGGACTTTGCTTTGGCCTCGTGGTTTCTTCTTTGTTGTTGTATCTTCGTTTTAAATATTTGTCAAACAAACTAATCCACATCCATGAGTGATCTTGTTCCAGAATTTTTACTTGCTGATAATGCAGCTCATCCAGATGCAGTTTTTGTGGTACATACACAGTTTCCGCGTTTTATTTTAAATTTAGCTAACGATAAGCTCGAGTGGTGGGAAACCTTTACCAAAGAAGACAAAGAGAGCGCTACTGAAGAAGTCGCTCACTGGATAGAGCGTGCTACCGCATTTTATGATAATGAAGTTAATCAATACACCAACTAATGGATACATTGCTGCTTTGGGATAAAGAACTTTTTTTGTGGCTTAATGGCCTAGGATCCAACACTTTTGACTCCTTCTGGATGTTGGTTACAGACAAACGCTACACCATTGCTTTTTATGCGATACTTACTGCGGTTATGAGCAAGTCTTTAGGGTGGAAGAATACCCTTTGGATGCTACTAACCATTGCTTTGCTTATCACCTTCACGGATCAGGTCACAAATCTGTTTAAAAATGGTTTTCAACGCTTCCGTCCATGTCACGATCCAGAAGTTATGGATATAATGCGTCGTGTGAAACCTAGTTGTGGTGGCAAATACGGATATTTTTCTGGGCATGCATCAAATTCATTTGCTATGGCTACTTTTTTTATCACATTATTTGCGCATCGTTTTAAACAAATGCGCCTTTTGTTTGTTGTTGCAGCTTTTGTGGCTTACAGCCGAATCTACATTGGGGTACATTATCCCCTTGATGTCTTGAGCGGTACCTTATTTGGGTTATTCAGCGGCTGGTTATTTGCTAAAATCTACCTCAGATTTATTCCAAGTCCGATTTAACCAACTCTGGGTAAGCTTGTAAAAATGCACTTACACGTGGTTTTGACACTGCCCTTATGTACGGATTGTTGGGATTGTTTTTTTCGTAATCCTGATGGTAGTCTTCAGCTTGATAAAAAACATCCAATTCTTTTACTTCAGTCACTATTGGATTGGTATAGCGTTTGGCGGCAGTTAATTTTTTAATTGTTTGATTAATTATTTCTTTTTCCTCTGCTGTTGTATAAAATGCAATCGAGCGATAATGGGTTCCTCTATCTGGTCCTTGGCGGTTTAGTGTAGTAGGGTCGTGGGAACCAAAGAACACAGCGACCAGAGTTTCAAAAGATACCTTGCCTTTGTCATAGATTACCTTTGTAGTCTCTGCATGACCTGTTCTTCCTGTAACCACTTGTTGGTATGTGGGGTTTACGGTAGTTCCACCGGCATAACCCGAAATGGCTTCCTGTACACCCGCAACTTGTTCAAAAACAGCTTCTACACACCAAAAACAACCCGAAGCAAAATAAGCAACCTCATGATCTTGCGGTATGGGATAATTTGTGACAGCTATGGGTTGGGGATTATTGATAGGCTTTGGCGCGGCTATGGAACATGAGAACAATGGAAAGGCGAAAAGAGATAGCATTATAGCTTGCATAGTGATGCTGTTTTTAGTAGACATTGGAAAAATTATTGCAAAAAGTGTTCCAACTTCTTTTTTCTTGAAGCTTGGCGTAGGCTT
>JAHEKR010000019.1:0-7538 GCA_024638225.1 Flavobacteriaceae bacterium | reverse complement strand
GGGTCACTATACTGGGTCTGGTATAATGAATAGCCATAGGCGTAATTCCACTTTGCGTTGCTGATTTGTAAGGTTGCACTACCCATGTACACGCCCCAAACCAAAGTGGCGTATCTTTTGTTGATACAAAGCGATCATGAAATAAAATCAAGTCATCAACTTTTAGCGAAGCAGCTAATTCGCGGTATTTACGCAAGGGCTCATAGGGTTCGCCTACAACAAGTAGTTGTATTTCTGGGTGATTGATTCGCAATTGAGGCAGCGATTTAATCAAAATGTCCAAGCCTTTATACGGACGTATCAAACCAAAGAATAATATGTATTTCTTTGAAGAATCTAGCCCCAACTCTTTAATGGCTATTTTTCTATCGATAGGAGTTGGAAGATTAGTGTAAATAGGGTGGAAGCTAGTTGTTACCTCTTTTGCTGTATGTTTTTTTACTTCAGTTGCCACATGCTCTGACATGCACAACACTTCGTCCATTGCCTCCAAAAAGGTTTTGAGCAATATTTTATCTGCCATTTTGCGTTCGTGGGGAAAAGCATTATCTATCCAGGCTATTTTTTTTGTTTTTAGTCTTCTGGCTATTGTTGTGTAACAGAGTGCTAGCCAAGGAGTCCAGTAACGAAACACCACCAATGACGGATTTAACGATTTAATTCGCTTTGCTGTGCGAATCCAACTCAGTGGGTTGAGCATATGGATAGCTGCGTCTGCTGTAAAACCAAGTTCCTTTTTCTCTGTGCTATATGGGGTTTTTCCAGGGAATAAAAGTTTCGGATAAAGAAGGGAAAAGGAAATAACAACGACTTGCGTTCCTTTTTTTTGGAGTGTCTCTACAAAAGCAGCTGAGGTATCTGCTATGCCGCCTCTGTAGGGATAGCACGGGGCAACTAGAACAACCATTTTAGTTGTCTTCTAGAAGAACCCACTCACCTTTGTCAAGTAAGGGTTCAGCTTGTTTATACTTGACGGTTTTCTTCTCACCACTTACTACATGTTGAATGGATACACGTTCATTTCGTCCAATTTTTGGGCGTTCACGGACAACGGTTTCTATTCTAGTCTGTGGTGCTTGTCCAGATTGTTGTGCCGCTTGGCGCATAGCCTGCTGATCTTGGTTTAATACTTCTTCTTTGGAGGTGTTTATCCGTTCCTTTCTGCGCACACTTCTCGCCTCCCTAATGTTGCTGGCATCCTGTGTCGGTAAGCCACCCTTAAATAAGAATGAAATAATATCCCTATTGACTTTGTCCATAAAGGCTTGGAACAACTCAAAAGATTCAAACTTATAAATCAACAAGGGATCTTTTTGTTCATGAACAGCAAGCTGAACCGACTGTTTTAATTCATCCATTTTACGCAGATGATCCTTCCATGATTCATCTATAATGGCCAGGCTGATATTTTTTTCAAAATCACGAACTAGATTTTTTCCTTCACTTTCAAAGGCTTTTTCTAAATCACTAACTACATTTAATGTTTTTACGCCATCAGTAAAGGGAACAACAATGCGCTTAAACGAATTACTAGGATTTTGATAAACATCCTGTATTACAGGGAAAACACGAGCCGCATTTTCTTCCATCTTTTGTTGGTAGTGCTTTACTGCAGCTTGATAAAGCAACTCAGTGAGCTCTTGTGGAGATTGGTTTTCAAAGTCTTCCTCAGCCACAGGACTTGTCAACGAAAAGAGGCGAATTACCTCAAATTCAAATTGTTTGTAATCTTTATTCGCCAGATTGGTCGCGCAAATGTTGTGGCAAGTATCGTAAAGCATATTGGCGATATCTACTTGTAATCGCTCTCCGTTCAGTGCATTGTAACGCCGTTTATAAATCACCTCGCGTTGGGCATTCATGACATCGTCATATTCCAAAAGGCGTTTTCTAATTCCGAAGTTGTTTTCTTCTACTTTTTTCTGCGCACGTTCTATAGATCGGGTCATCATTCCCGCTTGAATGACTTCACCTTCTTTGTGCCCCATGCGATCCATCATCTTGGAGATACGCTCCGAGCCAAACAAACGCATCAAATTATCTTCGAGTGAAACGTAAAACTGCGAACTTCCTGGATCTCCCTGTCTACCTGCACGTCCGCGTAGTTGTCGGTCTACACGTCGCGAGTCGTGACGCTCCGTCCCAATAATTGCCAACCCGCCGGCTTCTTTTACCGCATCGTTAATTTTGATATCCGTTCCACGTCCAGCCATATTGGTTGCTATAGTTACTACCCCTGCTTTTCCTGCTTCAGCAACTACATCTGCTTCCTTTTTGTGCAACTTGGCGTTTAGTACATTATGTGGCACCTTGCGCATGTTCAACATTCGACTTAAGAGCTCAGATATTTCGACAGATGTCGTTCCGATAAGTACGGGTCTACCTGCTTGAGACAAGGCAGTTACATGATCGATTACCGCATTGTATTTTTCACGTTTTGTTTTGTAGATAAGGTCATCTTCGTCTTTTCGAGCAATTGGCTTGTTGGTTGGGATTTCGATGACATCTAGTTTGTATATTTCCCAAAATTCCCCAGCTTCTGTGATGGCTGTTCCCGTCATACCGGCAAGCTTGCGGTACATGCGGAAGTAGTTTTGTAGTGTAATGGTAGCAAAGGTTTGCGTTGCGGCTTCTATTTTTACATTTTCCTTTGCTTCAATTGCTTGATGCAACCCATCAGAGTAGCGCCTTCCGTCCATGATACGTCCAGTTTGCTCATCGACAATTTTCACTTGATTGTCCATAACCACATAAGCAACATCTTTCTCAAAAAGCGTGTAGGCCTTTAGCAATTGGTTCATACTGTGAATCCGCTCGCTCTTAACACTGTAGTCATTAAATAGCTTTTCTTTTTGCTCCGCTTCGTCTTCAGGCGAAAGCCCTTTTTGTTCAATTGTATTGATTTCGCCACCTAAATCGGGAAGCACAAAGAAATCTGGGTCATCGTCGTCCTTAGAAAGGTATTCTACTCCTTTATCTGTAAGTTCTATTTGATTGTTTTTTTCGTCAATGACAAACATCAAATCTGCATCTACCTGATGCATTTCTCTGTTATTGTCTTGCATGTAAAAGGCTTCTGTCTTTTGCAGTAGTTGGCGAACACCCTCTTGACTCAAAAACTTGATAAGCGCCTTGTTTTTTGGTAAGCCTCTAAAAACACGAAGTAAGAGTAGCCCTCCTTGCTTGCTGTCGCCATCTTGAATTAATTTTTTGGCTTCCGCCAAAACAGAAGTTAGGTGCTGTCTTTGTTGGGAAACCAAAGCTGCAATCTTAGGTTTTAGTGTTTGAAATTCGTGGCGGTCGCCATCAGGTACAGGACCAGAAATGATGAGCGGCGTTCTTGCATCGTCAACCAATACCGAATCAACCTCATCTACTATAGCAAAGTGGTGTGGACGTTGTACTAGATCGTCCATCGAATGCGCCATGTTGTCACGCAGATAATCAAAGCCAAACTCGTTGTTTGTTCCGTAGGTTATATCAGCCTTATATGCTGTTCTACGTTCTTCTGAATTGGGTTTGTGGTAATCGATACAATCGACAGTTAGTCCATGAAACTCAAAAATTGGCGCCATCCAAGCGCTATCGCGTTTGGCCAAGTAATCATTGACCGTTACGAGATGAACTCCGTCTCCTGTCAGTGCATTAAGGTAAACAGGCAGGGTAGCAACCAATGTTTTTCCTTCACCTGTTTGCATCTCGGCAATTTTACCCTGATGCAATACGATTCCACCGATGAGTTGTACATCGTAGTGTACCATATCCCAGGTTACTGATTTTCCAGCAGCATCCCAAGAATTAGCCCAAAAGGCCTTTTCACCTTTTATTTTTACATTGTTTTTTGTGGCTGAAAGTGTACGGTCATTAGGAGTTGCGCTTACTTCAAGCTGCTCATTCTCCTTAAACCTCCTAGCCGTTTCTTTAATGACAGCAAAAGCTTCAGGGAGTAATGTGTCTAAGAGCTTGGCTACTTCCTCTTGGGCTTGCTTTGTAGCTTGGTCTATGGAAGTGTACCGATCTTCTTTTTCATCAAGATCTTGCAGCCCCTCAATTTCCTCTTTTAATTGTTCAATTTGTTGGTAAAACGGTTGGCGTACTTGCGCAATTTGGTTTTTAAAGTCAATTGTTTTGGCGCGTAATTCATCGTTTGAGAGTTGAGGTAAGCCAGTTTCGGCTTGGTGAATTTTGTCAACTAATGGATGAAGCCCTTTGAGGTCTTTTTTGGACTTGTCGCCAACAAAAGTTTTAAGAATACCGCTTAGAATGCTCATAGGGAAGAATCTAGGAATTCAAAAGTAAGCAAAAAATGCGGGTCAAACCAAGCAAATCTAGTATTCGTCTTCGTTCCACAGATAATCTTCGTCTGTGGGATAATCAGGCCAAATCTCTTGAATGGATTCGTAAATCTCACCTTCGTCTTCAATCGACTGTAGGTTTTCGACTACTTCAAGAGGTGCACCAGTACGAATGGCGTAATCAATAAGCTCGTCTTTGTTTGCTGGCCAAGGTGCGTCACTCAAATACGATGCTAGTTCTAGCGTCCAGTACATAACTTAGTGGTTTTAGGATGCTGCAAAAATAAATTTTTATCGCATTTAAACAAGAAAAATATTATTTAGTTGGAATCCACTTAATTTCCTGGGTTCCGTCCCAATATGTAAATGCCCGCGCCAAACAAAATAAATAGTCGGATAACCTGTTGAGAAACACCATAAGCTGCTTGTCAACATAATCAACACGACTTAGTTGAACTACAATTCGTTCTGCTCTACGACAAACACAACGGGCAATATGCGTCTGTGCCGCAGCCTTGGAACCGCCAGGTAGGATAAAATGCGTCATGGCAGGAAGAAAGTTTTCGTAGTCGTCAATACAGGCTTCAAGCGCTAAAATATCCTGTTCATCTATTGGATTAAAAGGTCTTTTTTGCTCTTTTGACTTACTCGCGAGCATGGCACCTGCCGAAAAAAGAAGCGCTTGGAGGTTTTGCATTTCTTCAATACGTTCATTTGGAAGATAATTGGCAAGAAGACCAAGCCAAGAATTAAGTTCATCTACAGTTCCGTAAGACTCAATCCTTAAATCACTTTTTGATACGCGATAACCACCAATCAAAGATGTTTCTCCTTTGTCTCCAGTTTTTGTGTAAATCTTCATAGCTGCTTTGTGTTTCTGGCATAGCAAAAGTAATCAACTTGTCTGAACAGAAAAAAATATTAATAGTCTAATTACCTCATTTTCATAACTTTTCACTTTTTTTGGCGACTAAAAGAAAACAGAAACATAAGCCCTGCGATAAATCCGCCAATGCGATAAATATAATCTCCGTAGCGTGTGTAAAAGGTAATTTTAGTTTGTGGAACTATTGTTTTTGTTGCAATTCCATCCGTGTTGTATGCTAGCTTATGACTAATTTCACCAAGGGGAGATACAAACCCAGAAATACCTGTATTTGCAGCTCTGACAATAGGTCTTCGGGTTTCTATGGCACGCAAACGCGCATAGGATAGGTGTTGGCGATGCCCTGGTGTAACTCCCCACCAAGCATCATTGGTCATGATGGCCAAGAAGGTAGCACCTTGGCGTACATAATCTGTTACAAATGCACCATAAACAGATTCATAACAAATAATGGGACCAACAGCTGCACCCGAATAAACGGGGAAGGCTGCTCGTTCTCTTTGCGTTGCTCTTGTAAAAATAGTTCCTCCAAAATCCAGCATGATGTTGCCCAATACAGGCTCTATTAGACTTCTGTAGGGTAGGGTTTCGACTCCTACCACAAGTTTTGATTTGTGATATACTAGCAGGTTTGTAGAATCAGTCAAAAATGCAGCATTATAAAAATCAGCCCAGATACCGTTATGAAGCTTGTTTGCACTCTCCGTTTTTTCTGCCGCTGAGTAGGTGTTGTAAAACTGGATTCCATGGAGGAATTGCAGCTTATTTGCTGTAGCAAATGACAGCAAGTCGGTGTAGAGTTTGCTTTGTTCAAAATTTGGAAAATATTCTCCAGACCCCTCTGAAAAATAAGTTTCAGGTGTAACGATTAAGTTGGTATTTTTATTTAGAGCTGGACCAATTTGCTTTATAAGACGATTGTACAAATCTTGATTCGATAACGCATATTTTTCGTTGTAGGGATCTATGTTGGGCTGTACAACTGTTACGGTTATTGTCTCATTCTGTTCGGGCTGGTAGGTTCTCAGTATTACCCATGAAGTGAGTATGGGGATAAAAATCAATAAGAAAGCAGGCACCCATTTTTTTCCAACTTTTTTATGCGTTACAAAGTGAAGTAAGGTTTGGTAGATGGATATATTCACACACCACACCCATAGTGTTCCGCCAAAGCTACCTGTGTATTCGTACCATTGTATCCAATTGGGTTGTTCAGAAAAAGCGTTTCCAAGATTTAACCAAGGCCATGAAAAATCCCAAGTGAGGTGCAATTTTTCAAAACACACCCAGATTAGTGGCACAAAAATAAGTCCAGCTTTTGCACCTAATTTTCGGTCAATACGCTTCCATGCGACCATGACGCAAGCCATCAACAGTGCGTTGACAATCATGGCAAAAAACATTCCAAATACGGTTGCGTTCCACAACCACCATGTTGTAATGGCATTCCATGTCAAGAAACCAAGAAAAAATAAAGCAAAAAATTGCCAACTCCCAACGGTTTTGATTTTCTTAAAAAGAAGTAATAAAGGAACAAAAGCGATAAAAATAAGTGGGGTAAAACCTTCTGTAGGCCAGGACAAGCCAAGAAGTAGGCCAAAAAGCAGTGCCAGAAAAATTTTACCTTGCATAGGACGAAAGTACAATTATTGTATAAGTTTGTATCCACTTAACCTAAATAAAAGCATATGCGATTCGTTCAATTTCTGCCAAATACATTTACTCTTTTCAACGGGCTTTCTGGCTGTATGGCTTTGGTGGCTGTTGTGCAGGACAATCCCAAAATGACCTTAATCTGGGTTTTGATTGGGGTCTTTTTCGACAGTATTGATGGCTTTGTTGCACGCGCTTTTGGCGCTACCTCCGAAATCGGTAAACAGTTAGATTCACTCTGTGATGTCATCTCTTTTGGAGCGGTTCCAGGAATGTTTATGTTTCGCTATTTATCTGATTATTTACCCTATAATTTAATTCCTTTGGCGGTATTGGGGTTTTTAATAACACTAGCCGTGGTCTACCGGCTTGCTCGATTTAACATTACGCCATCGACCCAATTAGGCTTTGAGGGCATGCCTTCACCGGCTTTTGCACTTTTTGTTGTAGGGATTCCTTTTTTGCCAATAGATATCGATCCGCTTTTCATCATAGCAGTTGTCGTTTTGTTGTCCCTATTGATGGTATCTAAAATTCCATTGCCAAGCCAGAAATTTGTCAAAGGCAGACCTACATATTTCGCTATTGTGTTTGCGCTACTCGCTATTCCTGTTTTGATTTTATACCGAAGTCAGGCATTGTCAGCGGTGGTCTTGGCGTATGCGTTTTTTGGGATTCTATACAATCGTCTTAAAGGCTAAGCT
>JAHEKR010000051.1 GCA_024638225.1 Flavobacteriaceae bacterium | reverse complement strand
TGTAAACCGTTAAGGTGACTATTGCATTGGGGCTCACCTCTTCCCATCTCGAACAGAGAAGTTAAGCCCAATAGCGCAGATGGTACTGCCACTGGTGGGAGAGTATGTCGTCGCCTTCTTTTAAAAACCCCCTAAGTTTTCTTAGGGGGTTTTTTTATGCCTTTTTTTATGATTTATCTCCCATCTCGATCTGCCTGCGGCGGATATGCTTAACACAACCTCTATCTTTACTTGGGCCTGTTCTTATAAACATGTGGGTTTTTCTCCCCTGTAGATCCTCTATTTTGTTTCAGTACGCTAACATTCTTGGCAAGTGACTTAGGGAAGTTTTCTTTGAGCCCATCAAAGTCGTAATAGGTAAATACATCCTTGGGCACTATATCTGTACCTTTTAACTGCTCAACCGAATTTTTTGCACCATAGGCATTCATATCATCAGGATGTGGTAATTCCTCTATACCATGTGTAACCAACTCTTTCAGCATTTGGAAATAACCTGTTTCGTCATAGAGATTTCCTGGGTTGACACGACTGATATACGCGTCTGCTTTTTCATAGGTATATCGATAAATTTCACCTCGATCTTCGTCTCTGTAAAAAATAATTTCAGCAGTCCAGCCTCTTTTTTTCAGTGAGTCAATGATGGGTTTGGAGTCTTTTCTAAATCCATAGGGTCCTTTGTCTGAGCCGCCGCGGGCTTCAAATATTACAACGTGTTTTTTCATCTTTGGGGTATAAAATGGTACTCCCCAAAACTAATTTTATGTACTCATGGATAGTAGGTTGTTAAGCAGACAAAACAGCTTTGGGAACTGATTATTATTCCAAATGTAGAAAAAAAATAAAATAGTCAAAAGTAACTCGTCCTATTTGTAGCTATATAAAAGAAGTGATAGCTGCAAGACCAAAACCAAATAGGATACCTAAAATTTTAGGGAGGTTGAACCGATGGTTTTCGGCACTCTCGAAAAGTATCGTTGTCGAAATATGCAACATTACCCCAGCAACATGAGCGGTTATTTTGGTCGCAAATGGTTCTAAACCAGGAAGCTGTTCGCTAAAAAAACTTCCTAAAGGCGTCATAAGCGCAAAGGCAATGAAAACAAATAGCTTTCTTGTTTTTGATGATTCTGACTGCCAAAGTGCGGCAAGAAGTAGCATGGCAATAGGCAATTTGTGAATGGCCACTGCCCAGAGCAACTGTTGATGTTGATGAATAGGGAATCCTTCAATAAAAGCATGTAACGATATTCCAATAACCAAAGCCCAAGGCAAACTAGAATGAGCATGTAGATGAATATGCCCGTGTTCTGCTCCTTTAGTTAGGTTTTCTAAAGCAATTTGGATTACAATCCCTGATAGTATCCAGTAGCTTATATTGCTTTCTCCATGATGAAACAGTTCGGGCAATACTGCTGTAATTGTGGTAGCCAATAAAAATGCCCCACTAAATGCCAACAGTAGTGGTAATTGCTTTTTAAGGGTTGATTTACCCAAAAGCATAAAAAGAGCACCAAGAGTAACTGCAACAAGCGGGAGCACATAATTCATTTTCTAACTACTAAAATTAAGCGTTCTGCTGTTGCCGAATCAAAGGGGGCTAATGCATAATTGCCAAAAGTATGTTCTAAAGTAAAACCGACTTCTTGGAACATGTGCTTAAAGTCGTCAAGCTCTAGCGCTGAAACACGTTCTTGATAAGTATGTGTTTTTTCTTGATCCGAAAACACGATTTTTTTTGTTATCCAGCCTTGGTTGTATGCTCGGCTTAAGTTGAAAACAATTCCGCCTTTAGTTACTTCTTCTTGATTGACTAAATTTTGTTTGACAAGTGGAACATGCATAAAGTCAATTACCGCTCGCCCTCCAGAAGATAAGCTGTCATAAAAAGCACGGATCGCCTTTGTGTTATCACTTTTATCTTCAAAATAGCCAATGCTTGTAAATACATTTAATATTACATCCGCTTCTTCTTGTGCCTTTGTCCGCATATCGTGAACGTAAAACGAAACACTTAAGCCTCTTTTTGACGCCTCACTCTTTGCATAAGAAATACTGTTGGGACTTAAATCTAAACCAGAAACGGAGAACCCCTGCTCAGCTAGATAAAGGGCGTGACGTCCGCGACCGCATGCGACATCTAAAATCCGATCACTGGATTCAATCGAAAGTTTGCGAATAAGATTTTGCAAGAAAAACTTCGCCTCGGCTATATCTCGATCTTGATATAAGGTATGGTAGTACGCTGTATCAAACCAAGTTTGGTACCAGGCAGAATTATCTTCACTCATCCTGCAAATTTAAGCTATTTTAGCACTATGAAGCACAATGATGCGGGATTGTTCCCAATGGTTGCCAAAACCTTATATGGTTTTGAAGGTATATTAGCGAAAGAGCTCAAAAAGTTGGGTGCTCAGTCTGTTCAATCAGGAGTGCGCAACGTTCGTTTTGTTGGTGATACTGGATTTATGTATAAGGCAAACCTGTGTTTGCGAAGCGCACTACGCATACTTAAACCCATTGCAAAACAGCCTATTTCTACTGTGAACGAAGTATACGGTGCTATGTATAAAGTTCCATGGGAAGACTATATGTCAAATGAGCATACGTTTGCCATACGCGCTACGGTGGTCATGCAAGAGCCGCAAAATAGCATGTTTATCGCTCAAAAAGCTAAAGATGGTCTTGTTGATCGTTTTAGAAAAAAAACAGGGGCTAGACCTAGTGTAGACAAGGATTTTCCTGACCTAAACATTCATCTCTATGTTACAGATAGAATAGTTGAAATTTCATTGGATAGTTCAGGAGCATCATTACATCAAAGGGGTTACCGTACGGCTACTAATATTGCACCGATTAATGAGGTATTGGCAGCAGGCATGTTGTTACACTCGGGATGGGATGGGCATACCGACTTTTTGGATCCCATGTGTGGAAGTGGCACACTCCTTATCGAGGCGGCTATGATTGCGTGT
>JAHEKR010000057.1 GCA_024638225.1 Flavobacteriaceae bacterium | reverse complement strand
TCCATTAGTTTAGACTTACATCTACAATTTTTCCAGCTACTGCAGCCGCAGCCGCTGTAACAGGACTGGCCAATAGGGTACGTGCTCCTTGCCCTTGACGTCCTTCAAAATTTCTATTTGATGTGGAGACACAATAGGCTCCAGCGGGTATTTTATCGTCGTTCATCGCTAGGCATGCTGAGCATCCAGGTTGCCGTAAGCTAAATCCAGCAGCTTCAAAAATTTGATCTAATCCTTCAGCGACAATTTGCTTGGCTACTTGTTGTGAGCCCGGCACAATTAAAGCCGAAACATTGTCTGATTTCCTTTTTCCTTTTATGTAAGTTGCAGCTGCTCTAAAGTCTTCGATACGCGAATTGGTACAGCTCCCAATAAATACATGGCTAATTTCCATATCAAGGAGCTTGGCACCTGGTTGGAGCCCCATATAGTTTAATGCCTTTTTAAAGCTGGAATCGTTAGATGTGGGAATATTGTCGGATATCTTGATGCCCATGCCTGGATTGGTTCCGTACGTAATCATGGGGCGGATGTCCGCTGCATCAAACGAATACTCTTGGTCAAATGTAGCGCCTTCGTCCGTGGGGAGTGTTTTCCAATACTCCATCTTGGCAGCTAACTCATCTCCCACTGGTGCAAATTCACGACCACGCACATAGTTAATTGTTGTTTGGTCTGGAGCGATCATGCCTCCGCGTGCGCCCATTTCGATACTCATATTGCAAACAGTCATGCGCCCTTCCATGCTCATATTTTCAAAAACAGAACCTGCAAATTCAACAAAATAACCTGTACCGGCATCAGTTCCTAGCTTGGCGATGATATAAAGAATGACATCTTTAGGTTGAACATCAGGGTGTAAGTCACCTGAGACGGTTACACGCATACTTTTCGGTTTGGCCAATAACAAGCACTGACTGGCAAAAACTTGCGCTACTTGACTAGTTCCGATACCAAATGCGATTGTTCCAAATGCGCCATGTGTAGAGGTATGACTATCGCCACAAACCATCGTCATACCAGGTTGAGTCACACCTAATTCAGGTCCAATAACATGAACAATACCTTGATAAGGATGACCTAAACCATAAAGATTTACTCCATGCTTTTCGCAATTTTTGGTCAACTGGCTTACTTGCTTTCGCGACAGAGCATCCTGTATCGGTAAATGTTGATTTTCTGTGGGTACATTATGGTCTGCAGTGGCTACAATTTGATTCGGTCTAAAAAGTGCAATGCCTTTGTCTTCCAATACATTGAATGCCTGCGGACTGGTTACCTCGTGGATGAGGTGTTTGTCTATGTACAAGATATCAGGTCCATTCTCTACAGAGGAGACAACATGACTATCCCATACTTTGTCAAAAAGTGTTTTCTTCATTGTGCTATTAACTAACTCCAGCGGTTTTTAAAATTTCCGGTATATCGTCATCGTTTATTTCTTTTTTGCGGTCAGCAAATACTAAAAATGTAGCATACGCCTTGTCGAGTTCATCTTTTGTAAGCTCGAAGCCAATATTTTTGGCGCGGTATGCCAGAGCAGCACGACCACTTCTGGCGGTCAACACTATTGAAGAGGTGTCGACACCTACGTCATGTGGATTGATGATTTCGTAAGTCTCTCTATTTTTGATAACACCATCTTGGTGTATACCCGAACTGTGCGCAAAGGCATTAGCCCCTACGATAGCTTTGTTTGGTTGTACGACCATTCCCATGGCATCAGAAACCATTTGACTGGTTTCGGAAAGCATTTTTGTTTGAATGTTTGTGGTAAGCCCTAGATCAGGGTGTTGGCGCATGATCATCACTACTTCTTCTAACGAGGTGTTTCCAGCGCGCTCCCCAATACCATTGATGGTACATTCAATTTGACGGGCACCGTTGATAATACCTGCAATGGAATTGGCTGTAGCCAAGCCTAAATCATTGTGACAATGGCACGACAATTTGGCTTTGTGTATGGAGGGTACATGCTCCATTAAGTAGTTTATTTTGGCCCCGTATTCCTCAGGCAGACAATAACCCGTGGTATCGGGAATATTAAGTACTGTTGCGCCAGCTTGAATCATGGCTTCGCAAACTTGTGCCAAATATGCATTTTCAGTTCGTCCCGCGTCTTCAGCGTAAAACTCTACATCTTCGACAAAAGTTTTGGCATATTTTACAGCAGCTGTCCCACGTTCAATTATTTTTTCGCGTGTTGAACGAAACTTATGTTGAATATGTGAATCAGAAGTCCCAATCCCAGTATGTATGCGCGCTCTTTTAGCAGGCTTGAGGGCCTGAGCAGCAACTTCGATGTCTTTTTCAACCGCCCGGGTTAATCCGCAAACCACCGCATTTTTTACAACCTTGGACACTTGATGTACAGCATCAAAATCGCCTGGAGAGGAGATGGGAAAGCCTGCTTCAATAATATCAACGCCCAGGTTGTCTAGCCTTTTGGCTAGAATGATTTTCTGTTCTTTGTTGAGTTTGCAACCAGGCACTTGTTCCCCGTCGCGTAACGTAGTGTCAAATATTTGAACAAATTCTTGTCCCATACGTTTTTCGAGTTAAAGGCAAAAGTAATTAATTTTACCTACTTTAATGTTGTAAATATGCGACTTAATTAATCAATTTCCATGAAGCGACGTTCGTCAGATTTTGTTTTTCAGCTAATCCAGGCCATGACTAAGTCTGAGAAGCGACAATTTAAGCTTTATTCAGGTAGGCTAGAGGCCAATAACACGGCAAAGTTTGTTCTTTTGTTTGATGTCTTAGACAAACAGCGGGAATACGATGAACGGCAGATAATTCATCATGTGGGCGTCAAAAAACAGCAACTTTCAAACCTAAAAGCCCATCTTTACAAGCAAATTTTGATCAGTCTTCGTCTTAATCCAGCTCATCAAGATACCACACAGCATCTGCACGAGCAGTTAGACTACGCACGTATTTTATATTCAAAAGGGTTGTATCGTCAAAGCCTAAAAATTCTTGAAAAAGCAAAGCAATTAGCTATCAAAAGACAACGACCTACCATAGCCTTCCAATTGGTAGACTTAGAAAAGCTCATTGAAACTCAGTTTGTGCACAAAGAAGTTGGTTCTCGAACTTCGAAACTTATCAATCAATCTAAATCTTTGTCGCATACAAATGACATTTTAGCTCGTTTGTCAGATTTAGCTACTGAACTTCAATCAATGATGTTAGAATCTGGATATGCCAAAAACAACACCGCTTTTTCAAAATTAGAGGCTTATTACGATGAGCGTTTTCCCAAGCTCAATTACAGCGAATTAGGATTTTTAGAAAAAATAAGCTGGCTGCGTGTACAGATATCGTACAACAGTCTGATTCAAGATTTTCTCGGGATGTATAAATATGCCAAGCGTTGGATTTCGCTGTTTGACGATCATCCGCTAATGGTTGGCGAGCACCCTGTTTATTTTCTTATGGGACATCAACACTTTTTTGATGCTTCGTTTTTTTTGAAGCAAAAAACTCAGTTTAACGAACGTTTGATAAAACTAGATCAGTTGGTCAAAAAGAAAGTTTTTTCGAAGGATAAAAATCTGGTTACGTTGTACTTTTTGTGTAAAACTCAAGCCCAGCTGAACCTTTGTTTTTTAGACGGCTCATTCTCTGTTGGTAAGCGCCTTATCCCTGAAATCCTTTATGGGATAAAACAAAATAAGGAGCGTCTTAATCCACATCAACTTATGGTGTTGTACTATAAATTGGCATGCCTGCATTTTGCCTTAGAGCAATACGATGCTTGTATCGACTACCTCAACCGAATTATCGAAAATAAGACTCTTCGCGTACACCAAGATTTACTCTGCTTTTCTCGAGTGTTAAGCCTTATCGCACATTACGAATCTGGTAGGGATTATGCGATTGAAGCTCAAATAAAAAGCACGTATAAGTTTTTACTACGAATGGATGAATTGCAGCAAGTACAGCAGGAAATGATACGGTTTTTGCGAAAACTGCCTGATTTGTATCCCACGGAATTAAAGGCAGCACTTAGAACCTTGCACGCTCAGTTTTTGGCCTTCGAGCAGGATCCATTTGAGCGACGCGCCTTTTTATATTTAGATTTTTTGTCTTGGTTAGAAGCAAAAATCTATGACAAATCGATTGCTACTGTCATTCAAGAAAAGGCAAAGCCTCTAGTTCGTTAGCTTGTGTCCCGCACGGCATCCCAAAGCGGGTCGATTGGCGGAGGAGCGGTAAAGCTTATCTTATCTTTTGTTGTTGGATGAACGATTGTTAACGTACGTGCGTGAAGATGAATGCTCCCGTCTTTATTGGGTCTTGAGGCTCCGTATTTCACATCCCCTTTGATTAACATCCCTGTATGACTTAACTGCGCCCTAATCTGGTGATGGCGTCCAGTTTTGAGCACTATTTCAAGGAGTGAATAACGGTCAAGCTCTTTTCGTATCTCATAACTGAGTTCGGCGAGCTTACTATTGGGCACTTCTTTTGGATAAGCAAATGACTTATTTTGCTTGGGTTTTCGAAGTAAATAATGGATAAGTGTAGCTTGTTTTTTTTCAACAGTTCCAGCGACCATTGCCCAATATATTTTTTGACTTTTTTTTTCGGCAAATTGTTTGTTGAGCCTAGGAAGAGCCTTGGACGATTTGGCAAGTACCATTACCCCGCTAGTAGGTCGGTCTAGACGATGGACTAAACCTAGGTATACATTTCCGGGTTTATTGTATCGCTTTTTAATATATGCTTTTAGGGCTTCCACTACAGATTCATCTCCAGTGTTGTCCCCTTGGGCCAACATACCCGCAGGTTTATTGATAACCAGCAGATGATTGTCTTCGAAGAGTATCGTAGGAAGCAATTAATATTGTTCTTTGTCGTTGGGAAAGTCATTTGCCTTTACGTCCGAAATATAGCTTGTAACAGCATCTGTCATTTGGTCGTATAAATTCATGTAACGACGTAAAAAACGAGGGCTAAACTCGGTAGTTAATCCCAGCATATCATGAAGCACCAATACCTGTCCGTCAACAGCACTGCCAGCACCGATTCCAATCACTGGAATATTGACCGTTTTGGCAACTTTAGCAGCTAAAGCCGCAGGGATTTTTTCAAGGACTAAAGCAAAGCAGCCAAGTTTTTCAAGCAATTGCGCATCTGCCAAAAGCTTTGCAGCTTCTTCTTCTTCTCGAGCACGAACAGAATAGGTTCCAAACTTATAAATAGATTGTGGCGTTAGGCCAAGGTGTCCCATGACTGGAATACCTGCATTTAAAATACGTTCCATAGAATCCTTAACTTCCTTACCGCCTTCAATTTTGACAGCATGTGCTCCTGATTCTTTCATGATTCGTATTGAAGAACGCAAGGCCTCTTTCGCATCCGATTGATAGCTGCCAAATGGCAAATCGACCACTACTAGCGCACGTTTTACAGCACGGATAACGGCTGTTGCGTGATAGATCATCTGATCGAGCGTAATAGGAACAGTCGTTTCATGTCCAGACATCACATTGGAAGCCGAATCTCCAACCAATATTACATCAATATTGGCTGCATCTACGGCCTTGGCCATTGAATAATCATAAGCTGTAAGCATGGATATCTTTTCCCCATGCTGCTTCATTTCAATAAGTGTATTGGTCGTAATGCGTTTGTACTCTTTTCGAGAAGCTGACATATTATTTTTTTTCAAAAATACATTTTTGACGGCACATGGAACACTTGACTGACACCCTGTCATGATTTGGTTCTGGCACAGTGATTGTCATATGATTGAAAAATTTATATAATGAGTAAAATTATAGGTATTGATTTGGGAACAACAAATTCATGTGTTTCTGTAATGGAAGGAAATGAGCCGGTAGTTATCCCTAATGCTGAAGGAAAACGTACAACGCCATCTGTCATCGCTTTTGTTGAAGGAGGCGAGATTAAGGTTGGCGACCCAGCCAAAAGACAAGCGGTTACTAACCCAACAAAAACGATATCTTCCATAAAGCGATTTATGGGAAATAAGTTTTCTGAATCGAAAAAAGAAATTGAACGCGTTCCGTACAAAGTTGTCAAAGGCGATAACGATACGCCACGTGTTGACATTGATGGTCGTTTGTATACTGCCCAAGAACTTTCGGCTATGGTACTTCAGAAAATGAAAAAAACAGCTGAAGACTACCTAGGACAGACCGTTACTGAAGCCGTTATCACGGTTCCAGCTTATTTTAATGATGCACAACGACAAGCGACTAAGGAAGCGGGAGAAATATCCGGTCTGAAGGTTCAGCGTATCATAAATGAACCTACTGCCGCTGCTCTTGCCTATGGCTTAGAAAAAGGAGGATCAGATAAAAAAATTGCTGTTTACGATCTTGGAGGAGGAACATTTGACATATCTATCCTTGAACTAGGTGACGGAGTATTTGAAGTATTGTCAACCAATGGCGATACTCATCTTGGTGGTGATGATTTTGACGATGTAGTCATTCATTGGCTTGCCTATGAGTTTCAAGAAGCAGAAGATATTGACCTCAAAAAAGATCCCATGGCGTTACAACGCCTAAAAGAAGCAGCTGAAAAAGCAAAAATTGAATTGTCTTCGGCTACTAAAACCGAAATCAATTTACCTTATATCACAGCAACTGCCTCTGGTCCAAAGCACCTTGTAAAAACGCTTACCCGTGCTAAGTTTGAGCAATTGGCAGATGAGTTGGTAAAACGCTCGATGACTCCTGTAAAGAATGCTCTTGATGACGCTGGACTTTCTACTGGTGATATTGATGAGGTAATTCTAGTAGGTGGTTCAACGCGAATTCCAATCATTCAGGAAGAAGTTGAAAAATTCTTCGGCAAAAAGCCATCAAAAGGGGTAAACCCTGATGAGGTAGTTGCTGTTGGTGCAGCTATTCAAGGAGGTGTGCTTACTGGTGATGTCAAAGACGTACTCCTGTTGGATGTAACACCACTTTCGCTAGGAATCGAAACGATGGGTGGGGTTATGACCAAGTTAATTGAGTCGAATACAACCATTCCAACTAAAAAGTCTCAGGTGTTCTCTACCGCTGCTGATAATCAGCCGTCTGTTGAAATACATGTGTTGCAGGGAGAGCGTTCCATGGCTTCGGACAACAAAACCATAGGTCGTTTTCACTTAGATGGTATTCCACCAGCACAACGTGGAGTTCCACAAATCGAGGTAACTTTTGATATCGATGCCAATGGATTGATACACGTTACCGCCTTAGACAAAGCAACAAATAAGTCGCAAGACATTCGTATTGAAGCTTCCTCTGGATTAACTGAGGAAGAAATTGAGCGCATGCGCAAAGAAGCTGAGGCAAATGCCGATGCTGATAAAGCAGCCAAAGAGCAAGCAGACGTACTTAACAATGCGGATCAAATGATTTTCCAAACAGAAAAGCAGTTGAAGGAATTCGGTGATAAACTATCTGACGATAAAAAAGCCCCGATTGAAACTGCCTTGGAAGCTTTGAAAAAGGCATACGAAACTAAAGATGTTGAGGCGATTAAACCCGCTTTAGACAGCATCAACGAAGCTTGGAAGCAAGCTTCTGAAGAAATGTACAAAGCGCAACAAGAAGCTGGCGGAGCAGAGGCTCCACCCGCTGATGATGCCACTCCATCCCCTGACGGAGATGACGACGTGGAAGATGTTGATTTTGAAGAAGTAAAATAACCCATTGCGCCCTGCTCATACAGGGCGTATTTTTTTATGGATAAGCCAGCGATATTAAGCGAATTACAGAGACGATGTGCCAACACTTTTGTTAGTACACTTGGTATTGAGTTTACAGAAATTGGCGATGATTATTTGATTGCTCGAATGCCTGTAACTCCAGCTGTAATGCAGGTAGATGGCGTTTTACACGGCGGTGCTACCGCTGGCTTAGCCGAAACAGTGGGCAGTGCTGCATGTGCCGTTTTGTACAAGCAAAAAGACCACCTATTGCGCGGTATTGAAGTAGCTGCGAACCATGTTCGAGGCGTTCGTTCGGGTTATGTTTATGCCAAAGCGACTGCCTTGCATCACGGAAAGACTATGCAACATTGGGACATTAGCATCACTAATGATGAGGGCAAACTTGTTTCATCTTGCAAATTGACCACACTTACCTTGCTGAATAAAAAATAAAAAATGTGTAACTTGAAGTCATAAACTCAAGTTATGCATCTAGAAAAAATCAAAGTCCATCAAGCGGGCAGATTTGACCGCTATTTCATAGGTTTTCTGCTTATTTTATTTGTTTTTTTTGTGGCTCAATTGCCGCATTTAGCAGCCGTAATAGCCAAGGTCGGTTTTAATCAGTTAGACCAATTGGATACTGTAGGTATTCTTCAGGCTCTACCGTCAAATACTACTCTTGTTTTAATGCTTTTTCCTTTCGCGGTAGTTATGTGGCTTATTTTGGTATTGGTGCGCAGGCTCCACGGGCTCTCGCCTATATTGTTTATCACCTCTAGATCAAGTATCGACTGGAAGCGGGTTCGCTTTGGCTTTTTGTCTGTAGCTGTAGTTACTTTGTTTATGTTTTGTCTTGGGCTTATGGTTGCACCTGATGATTTTCAGTGGAATTTTGATCCAAAATCTTTCGCGCTCCTTTTTGTAATTGCCATTTTCTTAATTCCTTTGCAAACAACAGCAGAAGAATTTTTTTTTCGAGGCTATTTGATGCAAGGTTTAGGACAATTGTTTTCTTCTCGACTTTTCCCTTTTTTGATTACTTCTTTGGTCTTTGGAATGATGCATTACGGTAACCCTGAGGTTGACAAGTTGGGCTCATTAGTCATGGTATCGTATATTTCTTCAGGATTATTCTTGGGAATGATTACCCTTATGGATGAAGGTCTTGAGTTAGCTATTGGCTACCATGCCGGAAATAATTTACTTGTTGCTTTACTGCTTACATCAGATTGGACAGCCTTTCAAACAAATTCCTTATTTCTGGATGTTTCCTCCCCGAATGTTTATGTATACGCTTTTCTACCCTTACCTTTTTTTGTTCTTCTTCTTTATATCTACAGTAAAAAATACGGCTGGAACAACTGGCGTCAGCGACTTATTGGAAGCCCCAAGGCGTAAGAATTTGTTCAATAGTGAAGCAGGATTTTCCTGATCAAATAAATTTTGATTTGTCAACAGTGTGATCCATCAACGACCAATCATATCTTCTGGCTTTACCCAAGCATCAAACTCCTCTTCGGATACATATCCTGTTTTTAGTGCCGCCTCTTTCAGTGTTATTCCTTCTTGATGAGCCAAATTGGCAATTTCTGCGGCTTTGTAATAGCCAATTTTGGTATTAAGGGCAGTTACCAGCATAAGGGAGTTGTTAAGTAACTCCTTTATCACATTCAGATTAGGTGTAATACCTGCAGCACAATTTTGATCAAAACTTAAACAGGCATCCCCAATCAATTGAGCAGACTCCAAAACATTCGCGGCCATAACTGGCTTGTAAACATTCAATTCAAAATGACCTTGTGAACCTGCAAAAGCAACTGCGGCATCATTGCCCATTACTTGCGTACAGACCATGGTTAATGCTTCGCACTGAGTTGGGTTTACTTTTCCGGGCATAATGGAGCTTCCGGGCTCATTAGCCGGAATGTTTAATTCACCAATTCCAGATCGAGGACCACTAGCCATTATACGAATATCATTTCCAATTTTGAATAGTGATACAGCCAACTGACGCAGTGCTCCATGGGTTTCTACTAAGGCATCGTGTGCGGCAAGTGCTTCAAATTTATTGGCCGCACTCACAAACGGCAACTTGGTAAATTCCGCAATGTAAGCAGCCACTTTTTCTGCATAGCCTTTAGGTGTATTGATGCCCGTACCAACAGCAGTTCCGCCAAGCGCTAATTGGGCGAGATGGGGTAGGGTGTTTTCGACTGCCTTGATTCCGTGATCTAATTGTGAAACATAACCTGAAAACTCCTGACCAAGGCTCAAAGGAGTGGCATCCATAAAATGCGTTCGCCCAATTTTGATGACGTCTTTAAATTCAGCTGCTTTTTTGGAAAGGGTTTCGCGGAGCTGTCTTACGCCTGGAATCGTTGTTTCCACAATACGCTTATAAATGGCAATATGCATCCCTGTTGGAAAGGTATCATTGGAGGATTGGGATTTGTTTACATCGTCATTGGGCTGCAGGGTTCTGTCTCCCTCGCCGAGTTTGTTTCCTTCAATGACATGAGCTCTGTTTGCAATTACCTCATTGATGTTCATGTTGGATTGGGTACCAGACCCCGTTTGCCATATCACAAGCGGAAACTGATCGTCAAGTTTTCCAGCAGCAATTTCATCACACACTTGAGCAATAAGATCCCTTTTGCTCGTCTCTAGCGCACCAAGTTCGGCATTGGCATATGCTGCAGCTTTTTTAAGTACAGCAAAACCATGAACAATGTCAATAGGCATTGAACCTGTAGGTCCAATTTTAAAATTATTTCGCGAACGCTCGGTTTGAGCTCCCCAGTATTTATCTGCAGGCACGCGAACGATTCCCGTGGTGTCTTTTTCTTCCCTAAACTTCATGTGGTTGTTTTGTACAAAAATACAAAAGGGATTGCACTTTTTCTATTGTTCAGTTTCATGGCAATAACTACATTTGTAAAAATTTCTAGCATGATTGAATTTGATCAATACCTTGGCTTTCTTGCTTTTCTAACCATACTAACCATTGGTTTTTGGCTGATGATTTTCCTTATTACTTTCGTAATCCCATATTGGTTGACAGGTAATTTGATGCAATGGATAAAAGAGCGTAAAGCGAAGAAAAGTACCTCCTAGATATCGTAATCTCCACCTCCGTAATCGCTGTTATAGTTTCGACTGCGACTACGTTCTTTTTCTTGTCTAAATCTGTAGGTAAAGTTGATGCTGTAATTGGGTCTTCTTCGCTGGTATTCACCTTCAGTGATAACATTAGGCGTATAGGTTTTATAAATAAATTTGCTGCTATTGAAAATGTCCGAGAAGTTTAGGCTGATGGTCGCATTTTCTTTAAAAATATCTTTACTAAACGCTAAGTTGACACTTGCGTTAGCATTTCGTTCTCCAAATGCAGACCTGCTTGGACCACTGAACCGAATATTGGTTTGTGAATTTATTTTCCATGGTAGTACTAACGAATTTCTAAAATTGCCTGACCATGTTTCATTTTTGTTTCCAAAATCAATGCCTTCATAACTTCCAATCTCCGTTCGCGAGAATAAATTAAAACTCACGTATGTTTGCCATTTAGGCGACCAGCGTAGAGAGCTATTTGCTTCGATGCCCAATTGGTCACGTCGACCTAAATTAATCGGATAACGCCGAATTACAGGTGTGTCTAAGCCATTTACAGCTACAAACTCTCCTGTCTCAACCGAAATTCTGTTTTCCGGCTGAAGCGTTCTCCTAAAATATATAGAAGCATTAATCGTAAAGCGTTTAAATTGTTTTAAATATCCAAAATCAAACCCATCAGAATAACTTGGTTTTAGGTATGGATTCCCTTGATAAAAACTAGTTTCACTAGAACGTGAGCGAAAAGGGTTTAAGCTCCATGACCCAGGTCTTGATATTCTTCGGTTATACCCAAAGGTTATATTTGCTGTTTCGGATAGTTCAAAGCCTAAATTTAGTGTGGGAAAATAGTCACCATAATTACTTTTTCCGTCTTCGTTTGTAGTCCGTTGTAAAATATCTAGAGCTGTGTGTTCATAGCGTAAACCGGCAAGCATTGAGAAGCTACCCCATTTTTTCCCAAATTGTGTATAAAGCGCATGAATTTCTTGGTTAAAGTCTAAGAAGTTGGTCAGGTTTTCGTCGATAACTAAATTTCCGTTATTGTCTTCAATCAGCACCGTAAAATTAACATCCTTGTTCTCGTTAGTTATCCTATAACCTGCTTCAAACTGCGTGTTTTTGTCTATTGGTAACACGTAGTCAACCTGAGCCAAAAATTGCTTTTGTAATTCTTCTGTATTGTTTTTTTCTAAAGGACCAAAATTATTTACAGGTACCAGTTGTTCTGTTTGCAGGTTGGCATACTCTTCTTCAGAGTTTCTTTCCCGTTGTATGGTAATATCTAAGCGATGCCCTTTGTCATTGAACTTTTGCGTTAATGAAAGGCTAATTTGTTTGTTTAAATCTTCACTGGCTTCATTTTCGCTTCGTAAAGATTCGTTGATGATACTTTCTTTATCATACTGCCGTTGTCTATTTGCCGTTCGATTCGCTCCATCCCGTTGGTTGTGTACATACGACAGCGTTAGTTTGGTTTTATCAGAGGGAGTAAAATCAACACCAACATTTACATTGGTGCCAATTCGTTCTCGATCAAAGGCTCTCTCTTCCAAGAAGCGATCATATCCCTGAGCCGCAGTGTACGCGTTGTCTTGAAGCGCACCTCCTTTTCCTGTGTTATCACGATAGCCCGAATTTGTAAAGAAATTTAATTTATTTGTTTTGAAATTGATACTCGCATTCGCACCGTAGCTGTCAAACCTTCCTGCAGAGGTGTTGAGAACCCCATTTAATCCCTCTAAAAAGTTTTTCGCCAAGATGATGTTTACAATTCCAGAAGTACCCTCTGCTTGGTAACGAGCAGAGGGGGCTGTGATAACTTCGACACGCTCTATAGATTCGGCTGGAAGATCGGCTAGCGCATCTATGCCATTAAGCCCTACCAGACCCGAAGGCTTTCCATCTATTAGTATGCGTACATTGGTATTTCCACGAAGCTCTAGGTTACCTTCAATATCCAATGAAAGTGAAGGAATGTTTTCCAAAACATCGGAAACATTTTGTCCGCGCGCATTTAGATTTTCTCCAATATTATACACGCGCTTGTCGAGGCGTATTTCAACATCAGAACGACGACCGACCAAATCAATTCCCTCAAGCTGGCTTACACTACCAGTTAATCTAATCTGCCCTAAGGATGTTTTTTTAGACAAACCCGTTCGGTCAAATACTAAGGTTTCGAATCCGATATAATCGACACTGATTGCTACATTATTGGAGGTGCTTTCTACTTTAAAGTAACCATTTTCGTCGGTTACAGCACCACCAACTAGCTTTTTGGAGTTGATGTCTCTGAGTGTAATTGTGGCAAAGGGTAATTTGTCTTCATTATTTCCATCCACCACTTCCCCAGTAAGTAAAAATTGCCCCTGTGCAAGGACAAATATGGGCAAAAGAAAGACAGTGAAATTAAGGGCTACCTTTTTCATTTATTTTTTTTGCGAATGTACTCTTTTTAGTTTAAAAACAGGCTTTCTTCATTATTCGAAGACCCCAATCTTAATAAACTCTCTTTCGAGATCATGTGCATTTTTGTGATGAATACCGTGTATGTTCAGCTCTTCAGCAGCAGTTACATTTTCTAGTTTATCATCGATAAAGACCGTTTCTTCCGCCTTTAGTTTGTAGCGATTAAGTGTAATTTGGTAAATGGCATGATTAAGCTTTATAAGCTTTTCTTCGCCAGAAACAACAATTCCATCAAACCATTTTAAGAAGTCAAATCGCTTTAGAGCTACTGGAAATGTTTTTTTACTCCAATTGGTTAATCCCAAAAGCGTGTATTTCCCTTGTTTTTTGAGGCGCTCAAGCAAACGTACTGTTTCGGTGTGCTCGTATCCCAACATTTCTTCCCATTTCCCATAGTACATTCGAATGAGGCGTTCGTGTTCTGGATACAATGCCACTCTTTCTTCAGTAGCTTTTTGCAACGGATAGCCTGCATCCTGATTTTCGTTCCATTCCCAAGCGCAAATGGTGCTTAAAAAATGGCTCATCTTTTGCGCATCTCCCCTAAATTCTTTTAGATAAACATAGGCAGGGTTCCAATCGATAAGTACTCCTCCAAAATCAAAAATAATTGTTTTTATTTTCCCCATGGGTTATTGTTTTCTGTGTTTTTTTGAGACATTAAAAACGCTTTTAAAAAGCGATCAATATTGCCGTTTAATGTATCATCCACGGCAGCGGTTTCCTCTTGTGTGCGCACATCTTTGATTAATTTGTAGGGGTGCAAGACATAGTTTCTGATTTGTGATCCCCATTCAATTTTCATCTTACTGGCCTCAATGTCCTCCCGGGCTTCTAGACGCTTTTGAAGCTCCATTTCGTACAATTGTGAGCGTAACATTTGCATGGCACGATCGCGGTTATCATGCTGAGAACGGGTTTCAGAGCAAGAAATCTGTATTCCAGTAGGCTTGTGCACCAGCTGTACTTTTGTTTCCACTTTATTTACGTTCTGTCCTCCAGCACCACTTGATCTGGCTGTGGTTATTTCAATATCAGCAGGATTAATTTTTATTTCAATTGTATCGTCTACCAGTGGATACACATAAACAGAGGCAAAACTTGTATGTCTCTTAGCATTGGAGTCAAATGGAGAGATACGTACCAATCTGTGCACCCCATTCTCTCCTTTTAACCAACCAAAAGCATATTCCCCATCTAGTTCTAAGGTGACCGTTTTAATTCCAGCTACATCTCCTTCTTGATGATTAAGTTCTCTGATTTTAAAACCTTTTCGCTCTCCCCACATTTGGTACATGCGCATGAGCATGGCCGCCCAGTCACAGCTCTCAGTTCCTCCGGCACCAGCAGTAATTTGCAATACTGCACTTAGGTTGTCTCCTTCGTCAGAAAGCATGTTTTTAAATTCAAGCTCCTCAAAATGTGCTCTTGTATGTTGCCAATGTTCGTTGAGCTCTTGCTCGTTAACTTCTCCTGATTTATGAAATTCGTACAGCACTTCTAGCTCTTCGGTAAGTTGCTTTGCTTTTTCATAATCGCCAACCCACTGTTTTAAACTGCGTAACTCGCGCATATATTGCTCAGCAGCTTTGGAGTCGTTCCAGAAATTGGGGTCAAGTGTTTTTTCTTCTTTGTTGGCAATTTCTATCTTACGTCCATCAATGTCAAAGGTACCCCCTTATCGCATCCAGGCGATCAAAAAGACGTTTTAATTGGTCTTGTGTCAATTTTATTTATTTTAGAGCATAAAAATACATTATTATGCCCTTTAAAATCATTTTAGCACTCTATTTTTGCATTCTTATTAGCTGCACCCATATGACACATACTCCTCCTGATGCCGAAGCCATTGAA
>JAHEKR010000010.1:20443-65733 GCA_024638225.1 Flavobacteriaceae bacterium | reverse complement strand
ATGGGAAAAAAGACGTGTCAACCGATCGCCGATAAAATCAACCACCATTTGCTGCTCTTCAATTTCTTTGGCTGTCCAGTTGGGTTTGGCTTCTGAATCATAGGGCAATGTTCCCGCTAATGCCATGGTAAACAATGTATTTTGTCGAATGCTGAGAAGCGTTTCGGGTGTTGCGCCCATCCAATCTCCTGTGTGTGGGTGTGACCAATAATAAACCATGGCGTTGGGATAGGCTTCGACCAATCGAGCAAAGGCCTCAGCAGCAGTCCCAGAAAGTGTTGCCCTATGTGTTCTTGAAACGACAACTTTTTTGAGCGTAGTCTTTCGAATAGTTTCCTTGGCCTTGGCAACCAGTTCTATGTATTCATTTTTAGACTGCTCTTGGGTATTCAGTGGTGCAGTTTGTGGTTTTATTCCTAAGGGAAGCTTGATTATTCGTTTTTCTTGCTTTGGAATATACGTGTGTTGGGCTGTTTTGTGAAAGGGCGCAAAGACAAATCCATTCATATTAAGATCTGTTGATTCGAAGTGTTCTGTAGTTTCTTGCTGATAAAGTATAAGCTCTTTAGCTTGTGGTAGCCGAAACAAAACAAAGGGCAAAGCTTGCGCGCGCAATTGCTCAAATTGGAAGTAGAAGTCTTGTTTTTCGATTGACATAATAGTTAAGTCGACTTGTTGGTAGTGCTTAGTACGAGCTGCAAAATTACGTAGCTGTACATTAATAGCATAGTTTTTATTTTGAACAGCTGAGCTTATGGATGAAAAGCTTATTTGCTAATTTCTTTGGCTTCTGTAAAAAAAGGCGTAATCAAAAAATTATTTATTGGGGTTTGATAGCGAAGAAAATTATACTACATTTGCAGCCCTTTAAATAAAGGAATAAAGCAAGTATAACGTATGCCAACCATATCGCAATTAGTTCGCAAAGGCCGTAAGGACCTCGCAAAAAAGAGCAAATCCGCAGCTTTGGATTCATGTCCACAGCGTCGTGGCGTTTGTACACGTGTATATACCACAACACCCAAAAAGCCTAACTCTGCCATGCGCAAAGTGGCTCGTGTTCGTCTAACCAATGGGAATGAAGTTAACGCTTATATCCCAGGTGAAGGACACAACCTTCAAGAGCACTCTATAGTGCTTGTTCGCGGAGGTCGTGTAAAAGATTTACCGGGTGTTCGTTACCATATTGTACGTGGTGCTCTTGATACTGCAGGTGTTGAAGGCCGTTTGCAGCGTCGATCCAAGTATGGTGCGAAACGACCGAAAAAATAAGTAGCGATATAGGAACATGACGTTCAAGCTTGCTTGAACCACTCAAAATAAGAATATGAGAAAAAGAAAGGCGAAAAAGCGCCCTTTGCTTCCCGACCCGAGATTTAACGACCAACTGGTCACTCGATTTGTCAACAACCTGATGTGGAGCGGGAAAAAATCAGTTGCATTTCAAATATTTTACGATGCTATTGACATCGTAGATTCTAAAAAACAAGACGACGAAAAAGACGCATTGCAAGTGTGGAAAGACGCACTTTCTAATGTGATGCCGCACGTTGAAGTTAGAAGTCGTCGTGTGGGTGGTGCTACGTTCCAAATACCCATGCAAATTCGTCCAGATCGAAAAATATCTATGGCGATGAAATGGTTGATCAGTTATGCACGTAAACGCAACGAAAAATCAATGGCCCAAAAACTCGCTTCTGAGATTTTAGCCGCTGAAAAAGAAGAAGGAGCCGCTGTCAAAAAACGTGTCGATACCCACAAAATGGCAGAAGCAAACAAAGCATTTTCACATTTTAGATTTTAATAACTGAGTAGAACAGGACCATGGCAAGAGATTTAAAATATACACGTAACATTGGTATTGCTGCCCACATTGACGCTGGGAAAACAACGACCACTGAGCGTATCCTTTATTATACGGGTGTTAGTCACAAAATTGGTGAGGTGCACGATGGTGCAGCTACTATGGACTGGATGGAGCAAGAGCAAGAACGTGGGATTACCATTACTTCTGCTGCAACAACTTGCGAATGGACCTTTCCTACAGATCAAGGTAAGTCAACTGATGGATCTAAGCCTTACCACTTCAATATTATTGATACTCCCGGCCACGTTGATTTTACCGTGGAGGTTAATCGTTCATTACGTGTTTTAGACGGCTTGGTATTTTTATTTTCTGCCGTAGACGGTGTTGAGCCGCAATCTGAGACCAACTGGAGATTGGCAGATAATTACAAAGTACCGCGTATGGGCTTTGTGAATAAAATGGACCGTCAGGGTTCAAACTTCCTAAACGTTTGTACGCAAGTGCGTGAAATGTTAAAATCTAATGCAGTGCCTATCGTTCTTCCTATTGGTGATGAAGACAACTTCAGGGGATGTGTTGATCTTGTGAAAAACCGTGCAATCATCTGGCATGAAGAAAACATGGGCGCCACATTTGATGTAGTGGATATTCCAGACGACATGAAAGAAGATGCGGAAAAATTCCGTGCCGAACTTATTGAAGCTGTAGCAGAATACGACGAAAACTTATTGGAAAAATTCTTCGACGATGCTGACAGTATCACGGAAGATGAAGTGCACAACGCATTGCGCGCTGCTACTCAAGACATGAGTATCATTCCTATGATTTGTGGTTCTGCCTTCAAAAACAAAGGTGTTCAGTTTTTATTGGATGCTGTATGTCGTTATTTACCTTCACCAGAAGATAAAGAGGCAATTGTAGGTACAGATCCTGATTCTGGCGATTCTATTTCACGTAAACCCACTGTTAGCGATCCTTTTGCTGCCTTGGCTTTTAAGATAGCTACAGACCCTTTTGTTGGTCGTTTAGCATTTTTCCGTGCTTATTCAGGTCGATTAGACGCAGGCTCTTATGTATTGAATAATCGTTCGGGTAACAAAGAGCGCATTTCGCGTATTTATCAGATGCATGCCAACAAACAAAACTCCATCGATTTTATCGAAGCAGGAGATATTGGTGCTGCAGTTGGATTCAAGGACATCAAAACTGGGGATACGCTTTCTTCCGAAAAGCATCCCATCATTTTGGAAAGCATGGATTTCCCTGACCCCGTTATCGGTATTGCTGTAGAGCCTAAAACCAAAGCGGATGTGGATAAGTTGGGTATGGCACTTGCCAAACTAGCCGAAGAGGATCCAACATTCCAGGTCAAAACTGATGAGGCTTCTGGACAAACGATTATTTCTGGAATGGGCGAGCTACACTTAGATATTATCGTTGACCGCTTACGTCGTGAGTTTAAGGTTGATGTCAATCAAGGGCAACCTCAAGTTGAGTATAAAGAAGCCATCACTACAACAGCCAATCACCGCGAAGTATACAAAAAGCAATCAGGTGGTCGCGGTAAGTTTGCTGATATTGTCTTTACCCTTGAGCCCGCTGAAGAAGGCAAATCTGGTTTGGAGTTTGTCAACCAAATTAAGGGAGGTAATGTTCCTAAAGAATATATTCCTTCTGTAGAGAAAGGTTTCAAGCAAGCCATGGCGAATGGTCCTTTGGCTGGTTTTGAAATAGATGCCATCAAGGTTACTCTCAAAGACGGTTCGTTCCACCCTGTGGATTCGGATTCATTATCTTTTGAATTGGCTGCTAAGCTTGGGTACAAAGCCGCTGCAAAAGCTGCTGGTGCTGTAATTATGGAGCCCATCATGAAACTAGAGGTTCTAACTCCTGAAGAAAACATGGGTGATATCGTCGGTGACTTAAACCGTCGTCGCGGTCAGGTAAACAGCATGGATGACCGAGCAGGATCTAAAGTTGTGAAGGCGAATGTACCTCTTTCCGAAATGTTTGGGTATGTTACCTCATTACGAACGCTTTCTTCTGGTCGTGCGACTTCCACTATGGAATTTTCACACTACGAACAAACGCCACAAAATATTTCTACTGAAGTGATTGCTGCTGCAACAGGTCAGGGTTAAAAACAGAAACGATGAGTCAAAAAATTAGAATTAAACTAAAATCGTACGACCACAACTTGGTAGATCGTTCTGCCGAGAAAATTGTGAAGACCGTTAAATCTACGGGAGCCGTGGTAACTGGACCCATTCCATTACCGACACACAAAAAGCTCTTTACCGTTTTGCGTTCACCGCACGTAAATAAAAAATCGCGTGAACAATTCCAGTTAAGTTCATACAAACGCTTACTGGATATTTACAGTTCTTCATCCAAAACGATTGATGCGTTGATGAAGTTAGAATTGCCAAGTGGCGTAGAAGTAGAAATTAAAGTATAACACCCTTAGGGTTAAATATTCAGATTATGTCTGGTTTAATAGGAAGAAAAATAGGAATGACAAGCATCTTTGACGAGAACGGGAAAAACCTCCCGTGTACTGTTATTGAGGCTGGTCCTTGTGTGGTTACACAAGTTCGTACAAAAGAAGTTGATGGCTATGATGCACTCCAACTTGGTTTTGATGACAAAGCTGAACGCAAGGTTACCAAAGCGGCTAGTGGTCACTTTAAGAAAGCGAGTACGGCACCCAAGCGCAAGCTTGTAGAGTTCCAAGGCTTTGATGAAGAACACAAACTTGGTGATACTATTTCAGTGGATCATTTTACGCCTGGTGAGTTTGTAGATATCACCGGTACCTCAAAGGGGAAAGGATTCCAAGGAGTAGTTAAGCGTCATGGTTTTGGTGGTGTTGGTCAATCAACCCACGGACAACACAACCGCTTACGTGCACCGGGTTCTATTGGTGCTGCGTCTTACCCAGCTCGTGTATTTAAAGGAATGCGCATGGGTGGACAAATGGGCAATGAAAAAGTAACCGTACAGAACTTACGCATCCTTAAAGTAGTTCCTGAAAAAAATCTACTTGTAGTAAAAGGTTGTGTTCCAGGACATAAGAATGCGTTTATTTTAATTCGTAAGTAATGAAGGTAGCAGTAGTTGATATTAACGGAAAAGAAACAGGTCGTACTGTAGCGCTTAACAAAGCTGTTTTTGGTGTAGAACCTAACGAACATGCTGTTTACCTCGATGTAAAGCAGTATTTGGCGCACCAACGCCAAGGTACGCACAAAGCAAAAGAACGTGCCGAAATTACGGGTAGTACACGTAAGATTAAAAAACAAAAAGGTACAGGTACAGCACGTGCCGGTAGCATAAAGAACCCATTGTTTCGCGGTGGAGGCCGTGTATTTGGTCCACGTGTTCGTTCTTATGAGCAAAAAGTAAATAAAAATGTAAAGCGTTTAGCACGTAAGTCTGCCTTTAGCTTAAAAGCAAAAGGAAAGCACATTACTGTTGTTGAAGACTTTGCTTTTGATACACCAAAAACGAAGTCCTTTCAGACAGCGTTGGCGGCCTTAGGTATTGCAGATAAAAAATCACTTTGGGTATTGGGTGCTCCAAACCAAAACGTGTATTTGTCTGGTCGTAACCTAAACAAAACAGAAGTGTTGACTAACGATGAGTTAAACACATACAAAATTATGAATGCGCAGCATCTGGTACTTGCAGAAAGTGCCGTTGTCGCCATCGAAGCTAATCTGAGTAAATAACACACGATGAGTATTCTTCTAAAACCAGTCATTACCGAAAAGGCAACACGCGAAAGTGAGTTGCGTAATCGCTATACTTTTTTGGTGAATCCTAAAGCCAATAAAGTAGAGATCAAAAAAGCTGTTGAAGCTGCTTATGGTGTTACCGTAGAAAAAGTACGTACGCTTAACTATGGACCAGAAAGACGATCACGCTATACCAAAAACGGTATTCAGCATTCGAAAACCAACGCTACCAAACGAGCAGTCGTCGAAGTAGCTGAAGGGGAAAATATTGATTTATACAGTAATTTATAATTAAGATAGGATGTCAGTTAGAAAACTAAAACCTATAACTCCTGGGCAGCGCGGTAGAGTAGTAAATGGAAACGACGCCATTACTACTGATAAGCCGGAAAAAAGCTTGCTTGTTCCGAAAAAACGCTCAGGTGGTCGTAACAACAGCGGACGCATGACGTCTCGATACATTGGTGGTGGCCATAAAAAGCGCTACCGTATCATTGATTTCAAACGCAATCGTTTTGATCAAGCTGCCGAAGTAAAAACCATAGAATACGATCCGAATCGATCTGCATTTATTGCACTTACGCAATTTGCCGATGGCGAGAAACGCTACATCATTGCACAGAGCGGTTTAAAAGTGGGTCAGGAAGTGGTTTCTGGAGAAAAAGTACAGCCTGAGATTGGAAATGCGATGCCTTTGGCAAACATTCCGCTCGGTACTATTATTTCTTGTATCGAATTACACCCAGGACAGGGAGCTGCTATTGCACGGAGTGCGGGTGCTTTTGCTCAGTTAATGGCTCGTGATGGTAAGTTTGCAACCATCAAATTACCATCAGGAGAAACGCGTTTAATTTTGTCAACGTGTTTGGCAACGATTGGAACAGTTTCAAATTCAGATCACCAATTGGTTGTTTCTGGTAAGGCTGGACGTAGCCGATGGTTAGGTCGTCGCCCACGAACACGTCCAGTGGCAATGAACCCTGTAGATCACCCCATGGGTGGTGGAGAAGGTCGTGCTTCTGGGGGTCATCCACGTTCCCGTAATGGAATACCTGCAAAAGGGTATCGTACACGAAACAAAAACAAAGCGTCGAATAAGTACATTGTTGAACGCAGAAAAAAATAAGCTATGTCTAGATCATTAAAAAAAGGACCTTACGTACACTACAGCTTGACCAAAAAAGTTCAAGCCAATGTAGAATCTGGAAAAAAAGCAGTCATCAAAACATGGTCGCGTGCTTCGATGATAACACCCGATTTTGTAGGACAAACCATAGCCGTTCACAACGGACGCCAGTTTGTTCCTGTGTACATCACTGAAAATATGGTTGGACATAAGTTGGGTGAATTTTCACCAACCCGTTCATTCCGCGGTCACGCTGGAGCCAAAAACAAAGGAAAAAAATAAGCCATGGGAGTTCGTAAAAGAGAATCTGCAACGCAGCTTAAAGAAAATCGCAAGCATATCGCATTTGCCAAGCTAAACGATTGCCCAACATCACCCCGCAAGATGCGCCTAATGGCCGATCTTATTCGTGGTGAAGGCGCTGAAAAAGCCCTGTCTATCTTGCGCTTTAGCGCAAAAGAGTCGTCGAAAAGATTAGAAAAACTATTGCTGTCGGCTATCGCCAATTGGCAAGCAAAAAACGAAGACGCTGATGTTGAAAAAGCAGGTCTTTACGTTAAGGAAATCCGAGTGGATAGCGGTACGATGCTTAAGCGTTTGCGCCCTGCACCACAAGGAAGAGGTCATCGAATTAGAAAACGTTCCAACCACGTTACACTCGTGTTAGGAGCTCAAGATAACGCACAAAGTTAAAACCGAATATGGGACAAAAAACGAATCCAATAGGCAATAGACTCGGTATCATTCGTGGTTGGGAATCCAACTGGTACGGAGGAAACGACTACGGTGATAAACTAGCCGAAGACGACAAAATCCGTCGTTATGTATTTGCACGTTTGGCCAAGGCTAGTGTTTCGCGTGTCATTATAGAACGCACACTAAAATTGGTGACCATTACCATTACCACGGCACGGCCAGGTATCATTATTGGTAAAGGTGGACAAGAAGTTGATAAGCTGAAAGAAGAGCTTAAAAAGATTACAGGCAAAGAAGTACAACTCAATATTTTTGAGATCAAGCGACCTGAACTCGAAGCACAATTAGTTGCTGCGAGTATCGCCCGTCAAATAGAGAGTCGTATTTCCTACCGTCGCGCCATTAAAATGGCGATTGCTGCTTCGATGCGTATGAATGCCGAAGGGATAAAAATCCAAATTTCAGGTCGATTAAATGGAGCTGAAATGGCACGTTCAGAGAGTTATAAAGATGGGCGTATTCCTCTTTCTACTTTCCGTGCAGATATTGACTATGCTCTAGTTGAAGCACATACTACTTACGGTAGATTGGGCATCAAAGTATGGATCATGAAAGGTGAAGTATACGGCAAGCGTGAGCTTTCTCCACTAGTTGGGATGAGCTTGGGTCAAGCCAAAGGTAAAAACGATAAACGCGGAGGCCGTGGCCCTCGTCGTAGAAAATAAAGTTTAGGTCATGTTACAACCGAAAAGAACAAAACACCGTAAAATGCAGAAAGGCCGTATGAAAGGTCTATCGCAACGCGGAAATCAATTGTCCAATGGTATGTTTGGCATCAAGTCTCTTGATTCCAAATTTATCACGTCACGCCAGATTGAGGCTGCTCGTATTGCTGCGACACGCTACATGAAACGTGAAGGTATGTTGTGGATAAAGATTTTTCCAGACAAGCCCATCACAAAAAAGCCGCTCGAGGTTCGTATGGGTAAAGGAAAAGGAGCATTGGACCACTATGTGGCTGTTGTAAAACCAGGCCGCATCTTATTTGAGCTTTCAGGTGTGCCTATGGAAGTTGCTAAAGAAGCATTGCGCCTAGCTGCACAAAAGCTTCCCGTAAAAACAAAATTTGTGATTGCCCGCGATTACGAGGCTTAAAAAAAACAGATGAAACAGACAGAAATTAACGAATTATCGACAGAAGAACTCAACGAAAAGTTAATCGCTTTTCAAAAGAGTTATGCGACTGCTCGTTCTACGCACGCCTTGTCTCCGCTTGAGAATCCTATCTCTTTGCGTACACAACGCCGAACTATAGCGCGCATCAAAACAGCATTGTCGAAAAGAAATTTAGAACAAGCGTAGTATGGAAACTAGAAACTTACGTAAAGAACGCGTTGGTGTTGTAACAAGCAACAAAATGCAAAAGTCGATTGTCGTTTCTGAAGTGAAGCGTGTGAAGCATCCCATGTATGGAAAATTCGTTTTGAAAACGAAAAAGTACGTTGCTCACGATGAAAAAAACGACTGCAACATCGGAGATACCGTGAAAATTATGGAAACTCGCCCTTTGAGCGCATCAAAGTGCTGGCGATTGGTTGAAATTATAGAAAGAGCTAAGTAATGTTACAGCAAGAATCAAGACTTAAAGTAGCCGATAATACAGGCGCCAAAGAGGTACTTACCATTCGTGTTTTGGGTGGAACAAAGCGTCGTTACGCTTCCATTGGAGACAAAATAGTGGTCAGTGTTAAAGAGGCTACACCAAACGGGTCTGTAAAAAAAGGACAGGTATCAACTGCTGTTGTGGTGCGTACCAAGAAAGAAATTCGTCGTCCTGATGGATCGTATATCCGTTTTGACGAAAATGCTTGTGTGTTGTTGGATGCACAAGGAGAAATGCGCGGAACGCGTGTTTTTGGGCCTGTGGCTCGAGAACTTCGCGACCGTCAGTTTATGAAAATAATTTCCTTAGCTCCTGAAGTATTATAATTATGATTAAGATAAAACTAAAAACTGGAGATAAAGTACGTGTGATCGCTGGCGACCACAAGGGTGCTGAAGGCGAAGTAGTGTCACTTAACCGTGAAGCAAACAAAGCAATTGTTTCAGGAGTGAATATCGTAAAGCGCCACACAAAACCTAGTGCGAAAAGCCCTCAAGGTGGTATTGTAGAGAAAGAAGCAGCAATAGCTATTTCAAATCTATCCTTACTAACTGCTGATGGACAAGCCACGCGAGTAGGGTACCGCACTGAAGACGGTAAGAAAATTCGTGTAGCACGTAAAACCAATGAAGCTATTTAAGATGAGTTATCAACCAAGACTTAAAACAGAATACAAAGCACGCGTGATGCAAAGCCTTTCCGAAGAATTTGGCTACAAAAACATCATGCAAGTACCGAAGCTGGAGAAAATTGTACTTAGCCGTGGGGTTGGTGCTGCGGTTGCAGATAAAAAACTAGTCGATCACGCAGTAGAAGAATTATCCATAATATCCGGTCAAAAAGCACTACCTACGCTTTCCAAGAAAGATGTAGCTACATTTAAGTTACGAAAAGGAATGCCCATTGGTGCAAAAGTGACACTACGCGGTGATAAGATGTATGAATTCTTTGATCGCTTGGTTACTGCCGCCTTGCCACGTGTACGTGACTTCCAAGGTGTAAAAGCGGATGGTTTTGATGGTCGTGGAAATTACAATCTCGGAATTCAGGAACAAATTATCTTTCCTGAAATTGATATTGATAAAGTACCCAAAATTGCAGGTATGGATATTACCTTTGTCACTTCAGCCAATACAGACAAAGAAGCTAAATCATTGTTAAACGAATTGGGCATGCCCTTTAAGAAAAATTAATATGGCAAAAGAATCAATGAAGGCCCGTGAGGTCAAAAGAGCCAAATTAGCCGCTAAATATGCAGACAAGCGAGCTGCACTAAAAGCTGCTGGTGACTACGAAGCACTACAAAAGCTTCCCAAAAATGCATCTCCTGTACGTGGACACAACCGCTGTAAACTTACAGGTCGTCCAAAAGGGTATATGCGTCAATTTGGTGTGTCACGTGTGATGTTTCGCGAAATGGCCAACAAAGGCTTAATTCCAGGAGTTAAAAAAGCAAGCTGGTAAACAAAGAATTATGAATACAGATCCAATATCAGATTATTTAACACGAATACGCAACGCCAATAGCGCGGGGCACCGTGTTGTGTCTATTCCCGCTTCTAAGCTAAAGCTAGAAATTACCAAGATATTATTCGACCAAGGATATATCTTGAGTTATAAAGAGGAAAAAGATACCGTTCAAGGCAGCATTAAAATTGCATTGAAATACGATCGATTAACAAAAGAGCCCGTTATCAAAAAATTGCAGCGTATCAGTACACCTGGATTACGTAAGTATGTCGCTTCTAATGAAGTGCCACGCGTACTCAATGGTTTAGGCACTGCAATTGTCTCTACATCACATGGTGTGATGACTGGCAAGCAAGCTAAATCGGAAAATGTAGGTGGCGAAGTACTTTGCTACGTACACTAATTAAGATAAAGAATTGAATTATGTCACGAATTGGAAATAATCCCATCACAGTACCTGAAGGCGTAACCGTCGAGATTCAGCCTGAGGTGATTACCGTAAAAGGGAAGCTAGGCGAATTGTCTCAGCCCTATGACTCGGTAAACATCAAGCAGGAAGATGGTCAAATTTTGCTTTCACGTCCTTCAGAAAGTAAAGCACATAAAGCCAAGCATGGATTATACCGTGCGCTTATCGCCAATATGGTTCAAGGCGTAAGTGCTGGATTTACAAAAGAATTGGAGTTAGTAGGTGTCGGATATCGGGCCTCTAACCAAGGTCAAAAACTTGATCTAGCCCTAGGTTTCTCACACAATATTGTTTTTGAGTTACCAACTGAAGTTAAGGTTGAGACCATCTCTGAAAAGGGAAAAAACCCAATTGTGAAATTAAGTTCACACGACAACCAACTTATCGGCTCAATTGCCGCTAAGATTCGTTCGTTCCGTAAGCCGGAACCATACAAAGGAAAAGGTGTGAAATTTGTAGGAGAACAAATCAGAAGAAAAGCAGGTAAATCTGCATAAGCTATAGGGATATGAAAATGAACAAAACCCAACGTAGACAACGTATTCAAAAGCGATTCCGAGACACAGTTCTTGGAACAGCTGATATGCCGCGCATGTCTATTTTTAGAAGTAATAAAGAAATTTACGCTCAGGTCGTTAATGACGAAACGGGTGTAACCCTAGCTGCTGCTTCGTCACGTGACAAAGAGTTTGCAGAACACAGTGGAACCAAAACTGAACTGGCACAAAAAGTTGGTAAAGTGATTGCTGAACGCGCCCTAGTGGCTGGAGTATCGGCAATTCGTTTTGACCGCGGAGGGTATTTGTATCATGGTCGTGTCAAGTCACTAGCGGATGGAGCACGTGAAGCAGGACTAAAATTTTAAGTATGTATCAAGATTATAAAAATGTAGAATTTGTAAAACCAGGAGGTCTTGACCTAAAAGACCGTTTGGTAGGTGTGCAACGCGTTACTAAAGTAACCAAAGGAGGACGCGCTTTTGGATTCTCTGCTATTGTTGTAGTAGGCGATGAAAATGGTGTCGTAGGCCAAGGTCTTGGTAAATCAAAAGAAGTTGCTGAGGCAATTTCTAAGGCCGTTGAGGATGCCAAAAAGAATTTGGTACGCATCCCTATTAACAAGGGAACTTTACCACACGAGCAAAAAGGAAAGTATGGCGGAGCACGGGTGTTTATTAAGCCTGCATCGGAAGGTACTGGAGTTATTGCCGGAGGTGCTGTCCGCGCCGTGCTCGAAGCCGTTGGCGTGCACAATGTACTTTCTAAGTCTCAGGGCTCGTCTAACCCACATAATGTGGTCAAAGCTACTTTTGATGCATTACTTCAATTACGTGATGCCAACACCGTTGCAAAGCAACGTGGTATTTCATTAGATAAAGTATTTAACGGATAATCATGGGAAAGATTAAAGTAACACAAATCAAAAGCAACATCAAGCGACCTGTTGATCAGAAGCGCACTTTAGTTGCACTAGGTCTTCATCGCATCGGTCAAGTGGTAGAACACGACGATACCGATACCATAAAAGGTATGATAACCAAAGTAAAACATTTAGTATCCGTTCAAAACGCATAATATGGAACTAGGAAATTTAAAGCCTGCAAAAGGCGCAGTAAAAGGGGCAAGCAAACGCCTTGGTAGAGGTCAAGGTTCGGGTACTGGCGGAACCGCTTCACGTGGTCACAAAGGTGCTAAATCTCGTTCTGGATATTCCAAAAAAATTGGTTTTGAGGGTGGACAAATGCCATTGCAAAGACGTGTACCTAAATTTGGTTTTACCAACATCAACCGCAAAGAGTATAAAGGAATTAATCTCGACACCTTGCAGTCGCTTGTTGATAACAAAAAGATTAAGAGTACATTGGATAATGACTCCATGATTGCGCTGCGTTTGGTAGGAAAAAACGACCTAGTAAAAATATTGGGTCGAGGAAAATTATCGGCCAAATTAAAAGTAAGTGCTCATAAATTTACCGCTACTGCTAAGGCAGCAATTGAAGCTGCTGGTGGAGAAGCCATTACGATAGCATAAATGAAACGATTTATAGAAGTTTTATCGAGTATTTGGAAAATAGAGGAGCTTAAAACCCGTATTGGGATTACGCTTGGACTATTGGTTGTGTACCGTATAGGTGCCCAAGTAGTTTTGCCTGGTATCGATCCAGTACAACTTTCTGAGCTTGCAAACCGAACTGGCGGTGGAGGACTTCTTGGTGTTTTAAATATGTTTACCGGTGGTGCTTTTGCCAACGCATCTGTTTTTGCATTGGGAATTATGCCTTACATTTCCGCATCGATTGTGGTCCAGTTGATGGGAATTGCCATCCCATATTTGCAAAAACTCCAAAAAGAAGGAGAGAGTGGTCGTCGTAGAATTAATCAAATCACACGTTGGTTGACCATTGCCATTTGTATTTTTCAAGCACCTGCTTACTTGTATTCTTTGGGTGCCCTCGGTGTTCCTGATTCAGCATTTGTCCTTGGAAAAGGAGTAGGCTTTATAGTTCCTTCTGTAATTATTCTTGTTACAGGGACTATATTTGCCATGTGGTTGGGTGAAAAAATTACAGATAAAGGTATCGGTAACGGTATCTCATTATTGATTACAGTGGGTATTGTTGCCACACTACCAATGTCTTTTGTACAAGAATTCGTTTCTCGTGTAACCGAAAATAATGGAGGTCCTATTGTTATCCTAATTGAGCTAATGGTTTGGATAGCGATCAATGCGATTTGTATTTTATTGGTTATGGCTGTTCGCCAAATTCCAGTTCAGTATGCACGTAGAACTGCCTCGGGTGGAATTGATAAGTATCAAATCGGCGCGCGTCAGTATATTCCACTCAAGTTAAATGCTTCTGGGGTTATGCCTATTATCTTTGCACAAGCACTGATGTTTGCTCCTGCAGCACTAGGAGGCTTGTTTGGTGATAGCGCCACAGGTCAATGGTTGCAAGCCTCGTTTTCGGATATATTTGGTCTTTGGTACAATATCTTATTTGCTATTCTCATTATCGTATTTACGTATTTTTACACAGCCATTACTGTTCCAACCAATAAGATGGCTGATGACCTAAAGCGTAGCGGAGGTTTCGTCCCTGGAGTACGACCTGGCACCGAAACCGCAGACTTTTTAGATCGAATTATGTCACAGATTACCTTCCCTGGTTCGCTATTTTTAGCGGCTGTAGCAGTATTGCCAGCAGTGGTTTATCATTTATTTGGTATGCAGCAGGGTTGGGCGTTGTTCTATGGAGGTACTTCCTTACTCATTATGGTAGGTGTGGCTATAGACACCATTCAACAAATTAATGCCTATTTACTAAACCGTCATTACGACGGTTTGATGAAGACGGGCGCAAAACGAAATAAATCCTCGGTAATATAATGGCAAAACAGGCATCTATAGAGCAAGACGGACAAATCATTGAGGCACTCTCTAATGCGATGTTTCGCGTAGAGTTAGAAAATGGCCATGTGGTTACCGCGCACATTTCTGGAAAAATGCGCATGCACTATATCAAGCTATTGCCAGGGGATAAAGTAAAATTGGAGATGTCTCCTTACGATTTGACCAAGGCACGCATCACCTATAGATATTAAAATATGAAAGTTAGAGCATCACTTAAAAAAAGAAGCGCCGACTGCAAGATTGTACGTCGCAAAGGACGCTTATATGTAATCAACAAAAAGAACCCTAGGTTCAAACAAAGACAAGGATAATTATGGCTAGAATTTCTGGGGTAGATATTCCCAAACAAAAAAGAGGCGTTATTTCGCTAACCTATATTTATGGGGTAGGGCGCAGCCGAGCTAAAAATATTTTGGCAGCTGCCAGTGTTGATGAAAATAAAAAAGTTAACGAATGGAACGATGATGAAATTGGACGCATCCGTGATGCCGTTTCTTCATTTACCATTGAAGGAGAACTTCGTTCAGAGACACAACTGAACATCAAGCGACTTATGGATATAGGATCGTTTAGAGGAATACGTCATCGTATTGGCTTACCTCTTCGTGGGCAACGTACCAAAAACAACTCCCGTACACGAAAAGGAAAACGCAAAACGGTAGCGAACAAAAAGAAAGTAACGAAATAAAAGCAGCTAACAAATGGCTAAATCAAGTTCAAAAAAGCGTAAAGTGGTGGTGGAAGCCTTTGGCGAAGCCCACATCAACGCATCGTTTAATAACATCATTGTTTCACTGACCAACAACAAGGGAGAAGTGATTTCGTGGTCTTCTGCCGGTAAAATGGGTTTTAGAGGATCAAAGAAAAATACACCCTATGCTGCACAACTTGCTGCCGAAGATGCTGCTAAAGTAGCTCAAGAAGCAGGAATGCGTAAGGTAAAAGTGTTTGTAAAAGGACCAGGAAACGGACGTGAGTCTGCCATCCGAACCTTACACAACAATGGAATAGAGGTAACGGAGATTGTTGATGTGACACCCATGCCACACAACGGATGTCGTCCTCCAAAAAGACGTAGAGTTTAATACTAACCCCGCTGGCGAAGGATTGACCTTAATTCCCAGCATAATTTTTTAATATGGCAAGATACACCGGTCCAAAAACCAAAATCGCCCGTAAGTTTGGCGAAGCTATTTTCGGCGAAGATAAATCGTTCGAAAAACGGAATTACCCTCCAGGGCAACACGGTAATAACCGCAGAAGACCCAAAAAATCAGAATACGCTATCCAGTTAATGGAAAAGCAAAAAGCAAAGTTTACCTACGGTATTCTTGAGCGCCAATTCCGTAATTTGTTTGTTAAGGCAAATTCGAGTAAAGGCGTTACAGGTGAAGTATTACTTCAGCTTTGTGAAACACGCTTAGACAATCTTGTGTACCGCTTGGGTATTGCTCCCACGCGCTCTGGTGCACGCCAACTTGTTGGTCACCGTCACATTACCTTAAACGGTGAGATCATGAATATCCCATCTGCCCAAGTAAAACCTGGGGATGTAATTGGTGTTCGTGAAAAGTCAAAGTCACTGGAAGTTATTGAGCGTTCATTGTCTGTTGCTAACCACGATTTGGAGTGGATGACATGGAATGACGCAACTTTAGAAGGCACATTGGTATCCGTTCCTACCCGTGAGCAAATTACAGAAAACATAAAGGAACAACTAATTGTCGAATTGTACTCAAAATAATCCTATGGCACTATTTAATTTTCAAAAACCAGACAAAGTAATCATGATTGATTCTGACGAGTTCGAAGGTAAATTCGAATTTCGTCCACTAGAGCCCGGTTACGGGCTTACTGTTGGGAACGCCTTACGACGTGTAATGCTCGCCTCACTTGAAGGCTTTGCCATAACTTCTGTTCGTATCGATAAAGTTGATCACGAGTTTTCTACACTCCCAGGAGTCGTAGAAGATGTTACAGAAATGATTTTGAACTTCAAGCAACTCAGGTTTAAGCAACAAATCGATTCTGTAGATAGCGAAACGGTTACCGTAGCTGCTTCGGGTCAAAAACAATTAACTGCTGGTGATTTGCAAAAATTCATCTCAGGGTTTCAGGTTTTAAACCCGGAATTGGTCATCTGTAACATGGACGAAAGCGTTCAGCTTAATTTCGAATTTACCATTGAAAAAGGCCGTGGATATGTTCCAGCTGAGGAGAACAAAAAGGCAACAGCACCGATTGGGACAATTGCCATTGACTCTATCTACACGCCGATAAAAAATGTGAAATACACTATTGAAGATTTTCGTGTAGAGCAAAAAACAGATTACGAAAAGTTAGTCTTTGAGATTGTTACTGATGGTTCGATTCATCCAAAAGACGCATTGACCGAAGCTGCCAAAACCTTGATTCACCATTTTATGCTTTTCTCTGACGAGCGTATCACACTAGAATCAGATGAAATAGCAGAGACAGAAACCTATGACGAGGAGTCATTACACATGCGTCAATTGTTAAAAACCAAGCTTATCGATATGGACTTATCGGTCCGTGCCCTTAACTGCTTAAAAGCAGCTGAAGTTGATACACTTGGTGACTTAGTATCCTTTAACAAAAGCGACTTGATGAAGTTTAGAAACTTTGGAAAAAAATCACTTACCGAACTTGAGGAATTGGTCATAGCCAAGGGACTTAACTTCGGAATGGATTTGACTAAATATAAACTTGATAAGGACTAATTCCGCAATAGCTATTTATCATGAGACACGGAAAGAAAATCGCCCATTTGGGCCGAACCAATACACACAGAAAGGCCATGCTTGCCAATATGGCATCATCGCTTATCGATCACAAGCGTATTCAAACTACAGTTGCTCGTGCCAAGGCACTTAAGCAGTTTGTAGAGCCCTTGATTACTCGTGCAAAGGAAGATTCAACTCACAATCGAAGAGTTGTTTTCCGTGCATTGCGCGACAAGCATGCAGTTACGGAACTCTTCCGCACTGTAGCTGAAAAAGTTGCAGATCGACCAGGTGGATATACACGAATAGTCAAAATGGGAAATCGTTTGGGCGACAATGCCTCTATGGCACTTATTGAGCTTGTAGACTTTAATGAAGTTTACGAAACCAATAAACCCAAGAAAAAGTCACGCAGAAGAGGTGCCAAAAAGGCTACTTCGGCCCCAGCTGACACTATAGCCAAGCAAGAAGAAGTGGCTGAGACTGTTGTAGAAGAAACTACCGAAACTGTGGTTGAAGAGAAAACGGATGCAGTTGCTGAAGAAACAACTGCTGCTAAAGCTGCTCCAGAACAGGCTGAAACACCAGCTGAACCAAGTGCCGAAGAAAAAGATAATAAGGGAGAATAATCTTTTTGATAGCCTTTTAATAACTCAAAGGATAAACCTGCTGGTTTATCCTTTTTTTTGTCTTAATTTTGCCAAAACATAAAAAACCGAATGAGCCAATATCTCTCCCGTAAAAAAGCACTTATTTTACTTCAAGACGGCACGGTTTTTTACGGAAAATCCATTGGTATCGAAGGTCAGGCTTTTGGTGAGCTCTGCTTTAATACAGGCATGACAGGATATCAAGAGATTTTTACCGACCCTTCATATTACGGACAACTTATGGTAACAACCAATGCACACATTGGAAATTACGGAGTTCAGCAAGAAGAGTCTGAGTCGGCGTCAATACAAATTGCCGGCCTTATTTGTAAAAATTTTAATGTAGGATTTTCTCGTGAAGCAGCCGATAGTTCTTTATTTGACTTTTTTAAGCAACAAAATTTAGTAGCCATCTCTGATGTAGACACACGTGCCTTGGTAAGCTATATCCGCGATAACGGTGCCATGAATGCGGTAATATCCACAGATGTAAGTGATTTGGATGGCTTAAAAACACAACTCGCTGAAGTACCGTCTATGGTTGGGCTGGCACTTTCGCCCAAAGTAACTACTGATGAACCTTATTTTGTTGGGGATGCAGGAGCTCCACTAAAAATTGCGGCTTTAGACTTAGGTATTAAGCGAAATATATTACGCAATCTGGCTAGCCGTGGCGCATATATCAAGGTCTTCCCTTTAGCTACAAGCTTCGAAACCATGCAGACTTGGAACCCTGATGGGTATTTTTTGTCAAACGGACCTGGAGATCCAGAACCTTTACGTGATGCCCAAGCGCTAGCAGCTACGATTGTTGACAAAGGGCTTCCCCTTTTCGGTATTTGCTTGGGGCACCAAATCATTGCATTGTCCCAGGGAATATCAACATACAAAATGCTCAATGGTCACCGAGGAATCAATCATCCCATTCTTAATGTAGAAACAGGTAGAGGTGAAATTACCTCCCAAAACCATGGCTTTGCGATTGATAGAAAAGAGACTGAAGCGCATAAAGATGTCGTGATCACACACAAGCATCTAAACGACAACACTGTTGCAGGAATTCGCATTAAAGGAAAACCTTGTTTTTCGGTTCAATATCATCCAGAGGCAAGTCCTGGGCCACACGACTCATCGTATTTATTTGATCAATTTATTTCACACATTAACAACCACAAAAAACAAGCATCATGAGTATTATTTTAAGCGTTCACGCACGTCAAATCTTTGACTCCAGAGGGAATCCAACTGTCGAGGTAGATGTGATCACTGAAAACAGCACCTTAGGTCGTGCAGCTGTACCTTCAGGGGCTTCGACCGGAGAGCACGAGGCAGTCGAACTTCGTGATGGGGGAGATGCTTATATGGGCAAAGGTGTAGCGCAAGCGGTAAAAAACGTAAATACGCTAATTGCCCCTGAACTCTTGGGAATTTCTGTGTTTGAGCAAGAGGAAATAGATCAATTGATGATAGACTTAGATGGAACTCCGAACAAATCCAAGCTTGGTGCAAATGCCATCTTGGGAGTTTCTTTGGCTGTTGCCAAAGCTGCAGCAAACGAATTGGGAATGCCCTTGTATCGTTATGTTGGCGGCACACGTGCCATTACGCTTCCTGTTCCGATGATGAATATTATCAATGGAGGTTCGCACTCCGATGCGCCTATAGCTTTTCAGGAGTTTATGGTGATGCCCGTAAAAGCAGTATCGTTTACCCAATCCATTCAGATGGGTACCGAAATTTTCCACAACTTAAAAAAGGTATTGAAGGCTAGAGGCTTGAGTACTGCAGTTGGTGATGAAGGTGGATTTGCGCCAACACTCGGTGGAACAGAAGATGCATTAGACACCATCTTACTGGCCATTAAAAATGCAGGGTATAAGCCAGCTGATGAGGTAATGATTGCTCTCGATTGCGCTGCGGCAGAATTCTATGTTGATGGAAAATACGACTACACCAAATTTGAGGGCGATTCGGGTGTGGTACGCAGTTCAGAAGAACAAGCCGATTATTTAGCATCTTTGGTTGCGAAGTATCCGATTGTCTCTATAGAAGACGGAATGGATGAAAACGATTGGAAAGGATGGAAGTACCTTACTGAAAAAATAGGAGATAAGGCACAGTTGGTAGGCGACGATTTATTTGTTACCAACGTTACCCGCCTCGGACGTGGTATTGAAGAAGAAATTGCGAATTCTATCTTAATTAAGGTAAACCAAATAGGCTCCTTATCGGAAACTATTGCTGCGGTACACATGGCACAAAATGCGGGCTATACTTGCGTTATGTCTCATCGTTCTGGAGAAACGGAAGACAATACCATTGCAGACTTGGCTGTTGCACTAAATACGGGACAAATTAAAACTGGCTCGCTTTCGCGAAGTGACCGAATGGCAAAATACAATCAATTGTTGCGCATAGAAGAAGAATTGGGTAGAAAAGCCTATTTCCCACAAGAAAAGGCGTTTAAGGTAACATTCTAAAATACGGAGATTAGAGAGGTAAAAAGCATGAAGAAAACAGCAACACTGTCTTACGGAGATAAATCAATTGAATTGCCCGTTATTGAAGGGAGCGAAAATGAATTAGCCGTCAATATTAAGGCCCTCCGAGCAGATACTGGTCTGATCACCTTAGACCCTGGTTTTAAAAACACAGGCTCTTGTGAAAGTGCCATTACTTTCCTTGACGGAGAAAAAGGTATTTTACGCTATCGCGGTTATGACATAGAGTCTTTGGCAAACGATGCAGACTTTTTGGAAGTAGCTTATTTGTTGATTTTTGGAGAGTTGCCAACACAAGAACAGCTCGATAAGTTTTTGGTTGACATCAAAGAAGAGTCGTTTATTGATGAAGACCTTAAAAAAATCCTGGAAAGTTTCCCTAGCTCTGCGCACCCAATGGGTGTGCTTTCTTCACTGACAAGCGCCTTAACCGCATTTAATCCCAAAACTGTGGATGTTGAAGTTGAGGAACAAGTATATCGTGCAATTGTGCGTATTATGGGCAAACTACCTGTTTTAGTTGCTTGGGTTTTCAGAAAGAAATCAGGTCTACCACTCAAGTATGGAGATTACGCCCTAGGCTATGTTGAAAATATCGCACGCATGATGTTCCGTAAACCCAATAAGGAATATGTTGCCAATCCGATAGTAGATCAAGCACTTAATAAACTTTTGATTTTGCATGCGGAACACGAACAAAACTGCTCAACGTCTACTGTTCGTATTGTAGGTTCTTCTCACGCTGGACTTTTCGCATCTGTTGCTGCAGGTATTTCTGCGCTATGGGGACCCTTACATGGGGGTGCTAACCAAGCAGTAGTTGAAATGTTAGAAGCGATCCGTCAAGACGGAGGCGACATCAACCACTATATGGAAAAAGCCAAAGATAAATCGGATCCTTTCCGATTGATGGGCTTTGGTCACCGAGTGTACAAAAATTTTGATCCTCGTGCGCGTATTATAAAAAAAGCAGCTGATGAAGTACTCAATGATTTGGGTATTGACGACCCTGTACTGGATATTGCTAAAAAGTTAGAAGTAGCAGCACTCAACGACCCTTACTTTGTGGATCGAAAACTATACCCCAATGTCGATTTTTATTCGGGTATTATTTATCGCGCCATGGGTATTTCTACCGAAACCTTTACCGTCATGTTCGCTCTAGGACGTCTTCCTGGATGGATTGCTCAATGGCGAGAGATGAGACTTAGGAAGGAGCCTATTGGACGCCCGCGTCAGATTTACATCGGCGCAAATCACCGGCCATACGTGCCACTAAACAAACGCTAAATATGGAATGAATCCTTGTGTACATTCAGCGACACAATTGCTTACCCATGTTCTGTTGGGTAGAGCTGATACTATGGGTTTACTTCCTGATCTTGACGACCTTTACGACCCTAGCTCAAGAAAACATTTACAGGCCAATACATTTCCTACACAAGAAGCTATAGTCGATGCGCTACAAGCTTTAGCTCTAGTTTTTCAGCGATATGGGGTGAATGTGCTTTATCCAGACTCTGTTCCCAACTGCAATCAGGTGTTTGTTCGAGACTTGGGCTTTGTTATCGATGATATTTGGATTCAGTCAAATATCATTCCCCATCGAGCCAGAGAACTTGAAGGCCTTACTTCGCTAAAAAAGCTTATTCCCGAAGAGAAGCAGTTGACCTTTCCAGACAGGGTGCATCTGGAGGGCGGAGATGTCCTTTATCATAACGATTGTATTTTAGTTGGTATTTGTACTCGTTCCGACTATGCTTCCCTGCTTACGGCACGAACGAACAAAGCTGCTGTTGCTGTACTAAGCTCAGCCTTTCCCAACAAAAGCGTTAGGTCGTTTGAATTGATTAAATCGAATACCATTCCGGAAAAAAACGCTTTGCACCTGGATTGCTGTTTGCAGCTGTTAGGAGATGGTTTAGCCATTACTTGCCCGGAGGGATTTGCTATTGCCAAGGAATACGCTTGGCTAGTTCATCATATAGGTGCGTCAAATATCTTTGAGGTAACTGCCCTTGAAATGAGTCAGATGATGTGTAATCTAATTTCCATAAGCGCCGGAGTAGTGGTCTCAGATCCTCGTTTTGATCGACTGAACGATTGGCTACGTAAACGGGGAATTACTGTTGAGGAGGTCGATTTTTCCGAAGTAGCCAAACAAGGTGGTTCTTTTCGATGCGTTACTATGCCATTAAAACGATTGCCATGAAGCCAACAAACCATGTACTGATGGTTAGACCTGCCACTTTCTGTGCCAATAAACAGACAGTAGCAACCAATTTTTTTCAACGAACATTACCCATAGACTCGAGAGAAGCCCTCATATGTGCGCAATCTGAATTTGACCAATTGGTGGTAGAATTAGAACAGAATGGTGTTCGTGTTTCGGTATATCAAGACACACCTGAGCCGCTTACTCCTGATGCACTATACCCAAACAACTGGTTTGTTAGCTTGCCGCAACAAAGGTTTGCAACATTCCCCATGTTGGCTCCAAATAGGCGTCTAGAACGTTCTAAAGCTATTTTAACTTTCTTAGAAAAAGAAGGTGTTGTTTTCAAATCAATATTTGACTATACCGTCTATGAGGAGCAAAATCAGTTTTTGGAGGGGACGGGTAGTATGGTACTGGATCTGCCCAATCAATTGGCTTATTGCGCTTTGTCTCCACGGGCTAACAAAAGTCTATTCGAGCAGTTTTGCAAAGACCACGGATTTACACCTATCTGTTTTCACGCCTATCAAACGGTTGTAAATAAGCGCTTGCCTATTTATCATACCAATGTGCTTATGGCTGTTGCTCCAATGTTTGCTGTAATATGTTTGGATGCAATCGATAATCCTGTAGAACGGGAAGCTATTGTAAATAGGCTCCAAAGTTGTAAAAAACAGATCATTAATATTTCGGAAGATCAGTTAAGTCAATTTGTAGGTAATATGTTGGCACTCACAGCAGCAGATGGCGCTCCATTGATTGCCATGAGTACTCAAGCGTACGCAGCTTTGTCAAAGGATCAATTGGCGCAGTTATGCCAGTATGCCAAACCTGTTCATAGTCCCATACCCACTATAGAAACTTTAGGAGGCGGAGGTGTTCGTTGTATGTTGGCAGAGTTGTACTAGAGGTAATCTTTTGTACTTTCTGCTTTTTGGTGCTGCACTTTCTTAAAAAAGGCATGTACTGGTTTTGATTGTGCACTCACCTCTACTTTATGATGGTCAAAGTGCACGCTGTACGTATCACTTTTTCCTTTAAATAGGGTTAGTTTGTAATAGGGAATCACTAGGGCAAATGTTTCCAATAAGGATCGAAAGCGCAAGATAAGCCCCTTGGGTCGAAGCTCAATATTGCAGCTGTTTTCGTTATTGTCCAACAATAACAAACTGTCGATCTCCTTACTACTGGATCTAATAAGAAGTTTTGGCGAACCAACACCTACTAGTTTTAATCGATCAATTAATGTAAATGGTTTGCCCACAGCTGTATCTATAGCTGAACGTTGTTCTTTATTGTTGTAAGAAACATTTACTAGCACCGCACAAAGATAGTATTAAAACACTTGGTGCCGAATGGAAACCCGTATCTTTACAGCTGAATTTAATGTATGGAGCATTTACTTTTCACATGCGTTCGTGACTATGCAGCAAAGCATTACCAGAAGCAAGTCAGTACTGTTGAAATTCAACCGACCAAGCCCCAATTTGAGGGCGATCTTACTATTGTTGTTTTCCCGTTGTTGAAATTGATACCCAAAAAACCAGCCGATCTGGCTGCTGAACTGGGTCTATACCTTAAAGAATCACGCGCTGAAGTAATTGATTTTAATATAGTTCAGGGTTTTTTAAACTTGGTGATTGCAGATGCATATTACCTAGCACTACTCAATGAGATTCGTGCTAACGACAGATATGGTTATAAACCGGTCGATTCTTCTTCTCCAAAAATATTAGTTGAATATTCATCACCCAATACAAATAAACCTTTGCATTTGGGACATATTCGGAATAACTTGTTGGGAGCTTCTGTTGCGAAAATACTTGCCGCAAATGGAAATCGAGTGCACACCACACAAATTATTAATGACCGAGGGATTCATATTTGTAAGTCCATGGTCGCATGGGAGCTGTTTGGCCATGGAGAAACACCAGCTTCAGCTGGACTAAAAGGCGATGCACTTGTAGGAAAGTATTATGTCCTTTTTGATCAACAGTACAAAAAAGAAATAGCAGCGCTTATGGCTGAGGGTTCTTCTGAAGACCAGGCCAAAATTAATGCACCTATTCTACTTGCCGCCAAGGATATGCTATTGCTTTGGGAACAAAATAATGATGCTGTTCGTGCTCTTTGGGCGAAGATGAATGGTTGGGTATACGATGGTTTTGCCCAGACCTATCAGCGCTTGGGTGTCGATTTTGATTCGTATTACTATGAGAGTAAAACCTATTTACTCGGAAAAGAAACAGTTAGCGAAGGCCTAGAGAAAGGAGTTTTTTACACAAAAGACGATGGCTCTGTTTGGGTTGATTTATCCGATGAGGGTCTTGATGAAAAGCTATTGCTTCGCTCCGACGGGACTTCGGTATACATGACGCAAGACTTGGGTACAGCGCGTTTGCGTTATACCGACCATCCCGACTTAGCAGGTGTCGTATATACTGTTGGTAACGAACAGGATTATCATTTTAAGGTACTTTTTCATATCCTTAAAAAGCTGGGTTACGAATGGGCCGACCAATTGCATCATCTCAGCTATGGGATGGTAGACCTACCTAGCGGGAAAATGAAAAGCCGAGAAGGAACTGTCGTTGACGCAGACGCGCTTATGACAGAGATGCAACAAACAGCCAAACAGATTGCTCTTGAATTAGGCAAACTTGATGGGATGTCCGATGAAGAAAAAGAGTCTTTGTACCACCTTATTGGGATGGGTGCACTCAAGTATTATATCCTTAAAGTAGATCCTAAAAAACGCATCCTATTTGACCCAAAAGCATCGGTTGATTTTGCAGGTAATACAGGTCCGTTTATCCAATATACACATGCGCGTATTCGGTCTATATTACGCAAAGCAGATACCGAAATTTCGGATGTAGATCTAAAAGTTGCCCTGCATCCTAAAGAAAAAACTATTTTAAAGACATTGGCACAATTTCCTGGCATTGTGGATGCTGCAGCACGTCAATTTAGCCCCGCACTTGTTGCGAATTATGTGTATGAACTTGTCAAGCAGTTTAATTCCTATTACCAAGAAGTTTCAATACTTGCTGCTCATGATCTGGAACGCGCTATGCGTATTAGTTTGTGTGCTCAAGTAGGGAAGGTCATTCAGAAAAGTTTGGGCTTACTGGGGGTTGATGCACCAAATAGGATGTAAAAAAAACGCCCCGATTAAATCGAGGCGTCTTTTAGAAATATGTTCGTGGAATTATTTCTTAGAAACGGCTGCAGCATATACTACCAAACCAAATCCAATTTTGTTAACCGCATCACCGATGTTGTATACAACGTCCATGTTTAGGCCAATTCCATCAACAAAGTCATACCATCCATCAGTACCGATCATGTATCCAAGTGGGTAAATTGCCCATCCTATAAGAACGAATAATGTTAGGGTATTGTGTGCTTTTTCAACAGCTCCACCTGCAGCAGCAGCAAGCTTGGCCAAAGGACCGAACTTAATCAACCATGCAATGTAGAAGTATGCAGCACCAGATGCAGCACCCCAAAGAGCAGGGCCCATAGCAGTATCCGAAATCTCTCCGAAATATCCTGTTACAAGCATCGCTAGAGAAGCCCAAATCAATGTGCTTAGGTGTTTTGTTGTTGCACCCGCAGCTTTTAGAATTAAATAAAATTCAACACACATTAAAGGCACAGTTAAAATCCAATCGATGTAACGAATTTCTGTAGTTACACCTCCTGAACTAGCTGCTTCTCTCATGTAGTAGTAGTGTACAGCAGCAATAAAAGTAATCAAACCAGAAACAAGGATTGATGTTCTCCACTTGCTGTCAAATTGAGGTAAAGACAAGAAAAAGAATGCTGATGCAGCAGTCATTGCCATAGTCCCCAAAAAGAAAGTAAAATTAACTGGATCGCTTAGATCCGCTATCGTAATTAAATTTGTAATAGTCATAATTTATATTAATTATAATTTTTTGTTCATTGCAAGTTAAAAAAAATTAAACAAACCATATATATTTGACTAAATATTTTTGACAATATTAAAAAATAGTACCTAAAAATGATAAATTCTGAAAGGCAAAAAATTCTTATCACTCTGATTTGCACACTGTTAGGTGTCTACGTGCCCACATCAATTTTGTGGATAGTTGCTGCTATTAATGTGTTAACGATAGGTATTATCCATGGTGCAAATGATTTATACATCCTCTCAAATACAATTAAATTATCACCAAAAAGGTCATTTAGCTCATTATTCCTTATTTATATAGGCTTTGTTTTATTAATGGTGATTGCTCTTTTTCGATTTCCTCAATGGGCAGTATTACTTTTTGTCTTGGCAAGTGCATTTCATTTCGGTGAGCAACACTGGTATCAAAAATCCCATTTTCCATCTCTAAAATTGCATTTTTTTTACGCTGCTTTTGGGCTATTTATTTTCGCACTCCTTTTTTACACACACTTAGATCAAACTACTGATATAATTTTTGCTATTACAACTGTTCATGTCGGTTCCTCTTTCTTTTTATTTTTTTTAATTGGAACTACCATTTTGACTCTGCTATTGCTTCTGCCAAACATGAAACACCTTAGTAAGCAGCTGTTTTTTCAGTTCTTTGCTTTGTTTGCATTGGTTTTGTTGTTTAGCCAAACTTCCTTGCTTTGGTCGTTTTCGGTGTATTTTGTTTTGTGGCACAGTATTCCATCCTTACAAGAACAAGCCCTTGCCCTTTACCCAAATAAACCCAAACCTATTCGTCACTATATTCTTTTGGCATCTCCGTATTGGCTTTTATCTTTGTTTGGTTTTGCAGCTGCCCTTTATTTCTTTTCTGATAATACCGAATCTTTATTGGCTTTATTTTTTAGTTTTTTGGCTGCAATTACGATCCCTCATGTCGGGGTTATTTTTTGGATGCACCAGAAGTAGTAAATTCCGTAATTTTGATTTTTATTCTATTAGATGTTTGAACAGTTTAGTAAGCGACTCGACTCTGCACTTAAAACACTCAAGGGCCAAGGGCGAATAACCGAAATTAATGTAGCCGAAACCATGAAAGAAATTCGGCGCGCCTTGCTAGACGCCGATGTCAATTTTAAAATTGCTAAATCCTTTACCCAAACAGTTAAGGAGAAGGCACTAGGTCAAAAAGTATTAACTACGCTGCATCCAGGTCAGCTACTGATAAAAATTGTTCAAGATGAGTTGACCGCTCTTTTGGGTGGAAAGCAAGAAGGCTTGTCTACTTTCGGAAAACCTGCGGTTATCTTAATGAGTGGTCTTCAAGGTTCAGGTAAAACTACCTGTTCCGCCAAATTAGCGAAGCAGCTAAAAATTAAACAAGCCAAAAAAGTATTACTTGTAGCCTGTGATGTTTACCGCCCTGCTGCTATCGATCAACTCGAAGTTTTAGGGAAGCAAATAGAGGTTGATGTGTTTGCCCAGAAAGAAAATAAAGATCCTGTTTCCATTGCAACCGAGGGAGTTAAGTACGCAAAGGCAAATCAATACAACGTTGTTATTGTCGATACAGCTGGCCGCTTGGCTGTAGATGAGGAACTAATGCAAGAAATCGAAAACATTCACAAAGCAGTAGTCCCGACAGAAACCCTATTTGTTGTCGATGCGATGATGGGTCAAGATGCAGTAAATACAGCAAAAGCTTTTCACGATAGATTGCAATTTGATGGGGTAGTGCTAACCAAAATGGATGGTGATACCCGCGGCGGTGCTGCACTTTCGATTAAGTCGGTTGTAGACAAACCAATTAAATTTATTGGTACTGGAGAAAAAGTAGATGCTTTAGACGTATTCCACCCCAATCGTATGGCTGAGCGTATTTTGGGAATGGGTGATGTGGTTTCGCTAGTAGAAAAGGCTCAAGAGCAAGTGGACATCGAGGAGGCAAAACGTATTCAGAAGAAAATTGCCAAAAAGCAATTTGGCTATGATGACTTTTTGAGTCAATTGAAGCAAGTACAACGAATGGGATCCATGAAAGATTTGGTGGGTATGATCCCCGGTGCAAGCAAGGCTTTAAACGGTGCCGAAGTCGATGAGGATGCTTTTAAAGGAGTTGAAGCCCTTATTCAGTCGATGACACCAAAAGAAAGACAGCAGCCCAAGCTTTTAAATCACAGCCGTAAAAAGCGTATCGCAAATGGTGCTGGCATGACCATGGAAGATGTTAATAAACTCGTAAAGCAGTTTGAACAATTGAGTAAAATGATGAAAATGATGCAAGGCGGTAAAGCGTCTCATCTGATGAAAATGTTTGGAAAATGAGCACACTATTAGACGGAAAAGCCACCTCAAATCAAATCAAGGAAGAATTGACCGAGCAAGTAGCCGAACTCACTTCGGCGGGTAAGCGACCTCCACACTTGGCAGCTGTACTGGTGGGTAACGATGGGGCTAGCCTCACTTATGTGGGAAGCAAGGTACGCTCCTGTCAAAAAATTGGTTTTGAATCGACCCTTATTCAGCTTGATGATACCATCACCCAGGACGAACTCCTTGCAACTATTGATAAACTCAATAAGGACAATTCTTTGGACGGCTTTATTGTTCAGCTTCCTTTACCCAAGCATATCAATGAAGAAGTCGTTTTAGACGCGATCAACCCAAAAAAGGATGTTGATGGCTTTCATCCAACCAATTTTGGTAAAATGGCTCTGGGCATGGAAACTTTTATTCCCGCTACGCCATTTGGCATTATGGAATTACTAAAGCGTTATGCACTCGATATTAGCGGGAAACACGCAGTTGTCATTGGTCGTAGTCACATCGTTGGGCGACCGATGAGTATTTTGTTATCCAATAAGGGGAATCCAGGTAACGCAACCGTAACACTTACACACAGCCGAACCCAAAACCTAGCTGAAATCACTAAAGAAGCCGACATTGTTGTATCTGCATTGGGTGTGCCCAACTTTCTTACTGCTGATATGGTCAAGGAAGGTGCTATTATTATTGATGTTGGTATTACACGAGTTGCTGATGAACAGCATCCCAAGGGTTATGTCATTGTAGGCGATGTTCATTTCGAGGAAGTGTCTAAAAAAGCCAGCTATATTACACCTGTTCCTGGCGGTGTAGGCCCCATGACCATAGCCATGCTGCTTCAAAATACCATGCTGGCATATACTCGAAACGCATCCTAAATGCATAAAGAGCTCCAAAAAGCTGTCGCTAGCGGTCATGCACTTCCACTTATGGAAGCCTTTTATACCATTCAAGGTGAAGGCTATCACAAAGGAAGCGCCGCTTTTTTTATTCGTATTGGCGGTTGTGATGTAGGATGCCACTGGTGCGATGTGAAAGAAAGCTGGAATGCTGATCTGCATCCACCTACGTATATCGACGAAATCGTTTTACAAGCCAAAAAACATGCCGACGTAGTTGTCGTCACGGGTGGCGAACCCCTCATGTGGGACATGACACCATTGACAGCTGCGCTCAAAGAAGCAGGAATGCAAACACATATCGAAACCTCTGGAGCTTATCCCTTAACGGGTACATGGGATTGGATTTGTCTGTCACCTAAAAAACGTATGCTTCCAAAGGATAAGCTTTATATGGAAGCAGACGAACTCAAGGTCATCATTTATAACAAAGATGATTTGCGCTTTGCTGCAAAACAAGCGGCTGGGGTTCGTGAAAGTTGTAAGCTTTATCTACAACCCGAATGGAGTAGACGTGAACAGGCTATCCCCTTGATTGTCGATTATGTGCTTCAAAACCCACAGTGGTTGGCCTCTTTGCAAACACATAAATACTTGAATATTCCTTAGTGATTTCGCCAGATACTCTTTCCGAAAAGGCAGCAGTCGTTCAAAAGGAAAACGCGAAATACTTAAAAAAGGTAAAGAAGCGCAAACCCAAACAACTTGATCAACTTATGGGTGCGCTGCATCAAGAAGTATTTAATGAAATGGATTGCCTTAGCTGTGCAAACTGCTGCAAAACAACAGGCCCTCTTTTTGTTCCTTCCGACATCAAGCGCATTAGCAAACGTTTACAGATGCGTCCCGTTGACTTTGAATCAAAATATTTGCGCATTGATGAAGATGGAGATAAGGTATTGCAATTCGTACCCTGTCCTTTTTTAGGTGCGGACAACTATTGTAGTATTTACGAAGATAGGCCTAAGGCTTGTCGGGAGTTTCCCCACACCAATAGGGCGAAGTTTCATCAATTGACTGAGATAACATCAAAAAATATAGCGGTATGCCCAGCTGTTTTTGCTATGCTAGAGCGTTTAAAAGCTGCCCTTCCCTTGTAATGGGATCTATAAAATATACCTACTTTTACCACTAAACTTATACGGTGCGTTTTAGTTGGTTTATAGCTCGAAGGATTATTGGACAGCGTGCGCATAGAAGCAGCGTTTCGGGTCCCATTATTACTATTGGGATTATCGCCATTGCCTTGGGTGTAATTACCATGCTCATTGCCTTAGGAACTGGTGTAGGCCTGCAAAACAAAATTGGCAACAAGGTAGCTTCATTTAGCGGACATATTTGTGTTACTAGTCTTGAAAGCAGTCAAGGAATTGAAACCCAAAAGCCGATAAAGGATGTTTCTCAGCTGACAGAAGACATTTTCGCTTTACCCAATACCAAAGCTGTTCAATCGGTAGCTTATATCCCTGGAGTTGTATTAAATAATCAAGCATTTGACGGTATTATCTTTAAGGGGATTGATGATTCTTTTCAAATGGAATTCTTTACTTATTTTGGCGATACAACAGATTTGTCTAAGCCCAAATCGGATCAGATATGGATGTCACATGAACTAGCAAAAAAACTTTCTCTGTCAATTGGTGATCGGGTGCCTTTGTATTTTGCTGCTGATGCTGCCAAACTTCCAAAACGAAGATCATGTACACTCGTCGGGATGTTTACAACTGGTTTTGCTAATTACGACCAAACCTATGTGTTGGGCCACCTTGACTTGGTGCGTTCACTTTATGGATGGGACGCTACGCAAACTGGCGCACTCGAAGTTTTTTTGGCGGATGACACACACTTAAAATCAGATTCCGATGCAGTTTATGACCGTATTGATGCACTAGTTGACGTCCAGCATATAGAGGAGCAGTTCCCCGAAATATTTAATTGGATTCGCTTATTTGGAACAAATATCTCCCTTATCATCATTATTATGATTATTGTAGGTGGTGTCAATATGATTACAGCTTTGTTGGTGCTTATTCTGGAGCAATCACAACTTATTGGTATTTCGCGAGTTTTAGGAGCTCCCGTAACAGCTATTCAACATCTATTCCTTATTCAAGGAGCATATTTAATTGGCGTTGGACTTTTTTGGGGCAATGTTTTTGGCCTAGGACTTTTATTTCTTCAGCAGCAGACAGGAATCGTTTCCTTAGATCCAGCAACTTATTATGTAACTGAAGTGCCTATTTTTATGGATGTAGCTACTGTTCTATGGTTAAATGGACTTACTATGTTTGTGTGTTTGTTGTTACTTGTTCTTCCTTCCATGATAATTTCACGTATTCCACCAACGCAGACACTTAAAATCAATCCTTAAATTTGGATTAGCCTAACTGCATTGACTACCTTTGCCCAATGCATTACGTAGATAACATTCTCGAGACAATTGGCAACACCCCGCTTATTCGTCTAAACAAGCTGACCCAAGAAGTTGAAGCTTTAGTTTTAGCCAAGGTAGAGTATTTTAATCCCGGGAGTTCGGTTAAGGACCGAATGGCACTTAAAATGGTAGAAGACGCAGAAGCAGATGGACGTTTGCACCCCGGCGGCACTATTGTAGAAGGAACGTCTGGGAATACCGGAATGGGACTTGCGCTAGCCGCGATTGTCAAAGGGTACAAGCTCATTTGTGTGTCTACTGATAAGCAGTCGAAAGAAAAATTTGATATTCTTCGAGCTGTGGGCGCTGAGGTAATCGTTTGTCCAACAAACGTGGCACCCGAAGACCCAAGATCGTATTATTCAACATCAAAACGCATAGCCGAGGAGACACCCAATGCATGGTACGTAAACCAATACGATAATCCATCTAATGCGGTAGCGCATTACGAGCAAACGGGTCCTGAAATTTGGAAACAAACAGCGGGTAAAATCACACATTTTGTCGTTGGTGTGGGCACTGGAGGTACCATCTCGGGTGTAGGTAAATACCTAAAAGAGCAAAATCCAGAGATCAAAATATGGGGAATAGATACCTATGGCTCAGTATTTAAAAAATACCACGAAACGGGAATTTTTGATGAAAAGGAAATTTACCCGTACATCACTGAGGGGATAGGAGAAGATATACTTCCAGAGAATGTTGATTTTGATTTGATTGATGGTTTTGAAAAAGTTACCGACAAAGACGCTGCAGTATACACGCGTAAGCTTGCACGCGAGGAAGGCATCTTTGCCGGAAACTCTTGTGGTGCCGCCGTAAAAGGCGTGCTTCAACTCAAGCAGCACTTTGGTCCTGATGACGTTGTTGTTGTGCTGTTACACGACTCTGGAAGTCGTTATGTAGGCAAGATGTACAACGATGACTGGATGAAAGAGAAAGGCTTTCTCTAGAGCTTTACATGCCTGCAAAAACAGCTACCCCTCCAATAAGCGCAATTAACAAGGCCAGCACATAAAAAGCCAAGGTAACCAACACGATGATTCCGGTCAACTTCCAATAGTTTTTAATGCTTTTAAGCCCGTCTTCAAGCTGAGCGCTATCCTGTCCGTGAATAGCAGCTTTGGTACGTACCGAAAAGCGGTATAGATAAAGGGATAAGAAAAAATAAAGAAGCGCAATAATCAGGTAAAGGACAGTGATAAACCCCGATCCCATGACGCCCATTGCTTGTTCCATATCACCACCACCCAACTGACCAATTGACGCTAAAACGCTACCAAAAAATAAGGCGAAAATGGCGATTAGTGCCGTAAATATAAAACCCAAGATAGAAAGAAAATAGGTCCACTTTCTCGCTTGGTTAAGATAACTGATTCCTATTGAGGTTAATTTTAATTCTGAACTCATAATGTAGATTTAAAGGTTAATGTTACTGGATCGCCTAAGCGATACGTGGAACAGCCCAAAAAAGTTCAAAGATGAAATCAGTATGATAAGCAGCAGAACAGACTTGGGGATTGTTCACCACTAAATTAATAAAAAATTCGTTCAATCCTCATCATGTTCATGATCATTATTGTGGTGATTTTCATGATTTTCATCACTATGCATATCACTTACAGTTGCAACTGTTCTAATTTCACTATGCATGATTTCACCTCCTGTAGTTCCCGTTTCCTTGGCATAGAACAGGGCTGCTATTGTCAAAATAATTGTTAGGTATCCTGTCCATTTCGCAAATGGTTTACGTTTTATGCATGTCCATAAACCAAGTAGTGAAACAGCACCCAACAGGTAAATAATCAAAGAAAAAGTTTCTGCTATTTCTTCGTGTATTTTCATATATTTTTATTCAATGCCTGGAAGGTCTTCTATGAAGTGCTCAGCGGCTTCACCACTTGAATAAGCAGCTAGGGTAAGCAGCGCAGCCAAGATGTAAAAAACGTATGCGGCTCGTTTTAGTATGCCTGCTTTTAAAACCCCTCCTGCGACGAGTAATAGTAAGCCAACAATAGGCAGGATTATGGGAAAATGATTGATGGCTAAATGTAGGTGTGCTTCGTTCATGATTGGCGTTGTTAAATGGTTATTTTAAATAGATGACCAACCCATGCGGTTAGGCCCATGGCGATGGTGCCCCAAAAACTAATTCGTACGATTGCCTTAAAAACGTTGGAGCCTCCTGTTTTAGCCGCCACTGTGCCTAAAAGAATCAAGAAAAAAATTGAGGATACATACAGCGAAAACTCGACCTTTTTTAAAGGAATAAAGAGGATGACAATTAACGGAAGTGCTCCTCCAGCAATAAAGGCTATTCCGCTGGACAGCGCTGCTTGTATAGGATTTGCTTTACTTATGCTATTTAGTCCCAACTCGTCTCTGACATGCGCTCCTAAGGCATCGTGTTCTGTTAGTTCTTTAGCCACCAATTCAGCAGTTTTTCTTTTAAGCCCCCTTTTTTCATAGATCGATGTCAAAAGTTGTAATTCTTCTTCCGGCATTTCTTCTAATTCTTGTCTTTCTCGCTCAATATCTGCTTGTTCTATATCCGTTTGAGAACTAACGGATACGTATTCTCCAGCAGCCATAGAAAGTGTACCCGCAATAAGCCCAGCTAATGTTGCCAAAATCAATGTCTCACGTGACGTACTAGCAGTAGCAACACCAATGGCAATACTAGCTGTTGACAATATGCCGTCATTAGCACCCAAAACGGCTGCTCTTAACCAATTACTTTTGTGGATATAGTGATTGGCCAAGTATTCCTCTAGATTTGGCTTCTTTTTATTCATAATACAAAACAATGGAACTACCATTGGGTGAAGCTTTCCCGGTGATGAATTCTCAAAAGTGAACCGAATTTTACTATGTAAGCAAAATATAATTTGAAGAACAGATTTGGGATTTGCTCAAAATTAAATTAATAAAAATAAAAGAATTAACGCATGACGCTTGATGGAAAGACAACGACACTTTGATGACCATCTGCACCAACAGCTGCTACACCAAACAGATAGTTGTCCAGTACAATACCCCGAAGTGTAATTTTTGTTTGTTTGTCAACAAATCTACTGTACTGCCAAGTGGATGAAGTAGTATCACGCCAATACACCATATAGCCAGCTACATATGGACTTTTAGAAGGCGTCCATTCCAGTCGTGTATTAGGTTCGACGACACCACCAATGGAAACTTCCTGAGGTGGAGCAGGTGCCCAAGCAAGTGAAGCAAGCGATATGGCGTTAACCGCAGTCAATTTAGCAGCGTAATCTGCATTTACACCAGAAAATACATCTCCATAGGCGATACCATTTTCCATACGGATATCTTGATGCTGACGGTTGTAGTTTTCGTGTGCTTCCATGATGCGAATCCCCGCATAGCCTACATCGTTAAACGGACGGTGATGTCCACCACGGCCAAAGCGGTCCAAACGATAAATAAGCATGGGGTTCATTTCGGGCATATAAGTTTGGGTTGTTTTGTGTACGTAACGTGCCAGTTGTCGGGAAATTCCATCAACCTCACCTCCATAGAAACGCCGTTGCTTACGTGCACGTTCGGTTTCGGTAACTGGCGTTGGTTCTGAAAAAATACGGAAACTGCGGTTGTCGATTACCCCATCAACGCCTTCAATATTTCCTATCATGTCATTGTTTAGTACGCCAAAGATTTCCCAGTTGTTATCTAAGGCATATTGCGCCAAGCCTTTACCGCCGTACAAACCTTGTTCCTCACCTGAAAGACCCACATAAATAATACTGTTTTTAAAGTTGTATTTACTAAGGATACGAGCTGCTTCTAGTGCACCTGCCATTCCCGTTGCGTTGTCGTTGGCACCCGGTGAATCAGAGCTAAAATCGTTAGGGTCAGTTACGCGAGAGTCGATATCTCCACTCATGATGATAAACCGATTGGGATGTTCTGTACCGCGTTGAATGGCGACAATATTATTGATCCAGACCCCACGGGTGAGTCGCCGTCCATCTGCCTTAAAGTAGTTTTTCTGCTCAAAAACTTCCAGACAGTTTCCGCAGCTGCTACTAATTTGATCGAAAGATTTTTTAATCCACCGACGAGCGGCCCCAATTCCTCTCGTTTCGGAAACGGTATCGCTCAACGTATGCCGAGTACCGAAATTGGCAAGGGTTTCCACGTCTGTTATGATACGATTGGCGGACACTGCTTCAATAATATTATACATCCGTGCATCCTGTTGCCCAAAGGCAAGACTAATGGCAAAAAACAAGAAGCAAAAGCGCTGCATATTAAAAGCAGTATACATTTTCTGCCGTCAGCTTTTCGGCCACTTTGTTACGTAGCGCAATTACGTTGGGGTAGTCGGTATATTTCGTAAATCGCTTAAGCCCCATAAGCAGTGCCTTTTGCTCATCATTTTCAGCAAAACTTAGGATGGCCTCACGTCCTTTTGCAGTAATTTTTTCAACGGCTTGATATAGATACAATTGACTGAGTGCCACTTGATATTCTTGCGCCTCTAGCCCATATATACCTATATTTTTTTCAGCTCGCAATAGGGCAGATTCTGCCATATAAATCTCGATCAATATATCAGCAACGGCCAATAACAGTTGTTGGTGTTCTTCGAGCTCGGTACCGTATTTCTGTACTCCAGCACCAGCAATCATTAAGAACACTTTTTTTAGATTTTTAAGCACGTGTATTTCTTGACTAAGGGGAGCGCTAAAATCTGGAATAGAAAAATCAGGAATTCCCAATAACTCTTCGCCAACTGCTGTTGCTGGTCCGATTAAGTCCAATTGTCCTTTCATCGCTTTTTTGATGAGCATACCCACCGATAGCATACGGTTGATTTCGTTTGTTCCTTCATAGATTCGAGCGATTCGAGTATCGCGCCAAGCCGTTTGCATTGGCGTTTCAGCCGAGTAGCCCATACCTCCCATAATTTGGATCCCTTCGTCTGCCGTAATTTGGGTGTGCTCCGAGCAAGCAACCTTTAGGATAGAACACTCAATAACGTATTCCTCTACTCCTTTAAGCTCTGCTTCTTGATGTGTATTTCCAGCAGCTTCACGTAAGGCGATTCGATTTTCAATATCTTTTGCTGCCCGATAGCATGCAGCTTCACCTGCATATAAAAAGGTAGCCATATTGGCTAATTTCTGCTTGATGGCTCCAAATTGGGCAATAGGCGTTTTAAACTGTACGCGTTGGTTGGCAAAACTAATGGCTTCGTTAAGCACACGACGCTGTCCGTCTAGTGTGGCTACTGCCAGCTTGATGCGCCCAACGTTAAGGGCATTCATCGCTATTTTAAATCCATTTCCACGCTCCGAAAGCATATTTTCTATAGGTACCTTAGTGTCGCTAAAAAAGACCTGTCGTGTTGAAGATGCATTGATGCCTAATTTTTTTTCTTCCTCACCCATGGAAATTCCATTCTCTGGGTCATTTGGAATAATAAAGCCGGTGATATTTTTGTCGTCTTCTATACGCGCAAAGACAATCATTAAGTCTGCATAGCCAGCATTGGAAATCCATATTTTTTGCCCTGAAATGAGGTAGTGCGTGCCATCTTCGGAAAGTACTGCTTTGGTTTTTCCACTGTTCGCATCCGAGCCTGCAGTTGGTTCTGTCAGGCAATAGCAGCCAATCCATTCGCCGCTTGCTAGTTTGGGTACGTATTTTTTCTTTTGCTCTTCATTACCGTATAAAACAATGGGCATGGTGCCAATCCCGGTATGTGCTCCAAATGCGGTCGATAAAGAACCTGAGGCACCAGAAATATATTCACAAACCAACATGGTATCGACAAATCCCATTCCCATACCTCCATAAGCTTCTGGAACACTAATACCCAAAAAGCCCATTTCACCAATTTTACGCATGAGCTCAAAAGTGTAGTCGTAGTCTTTGTTGTCGAAGCGTTCACGCGCAGGCCAGACATCACGGTCGACAAATTCCTTGATTGCCTCACGCATCATGCGCTGTTCTTCGTTAAATTCCTCCGGTGTAAAAATGTCGTTTGCATCTGTATCTTGTAAGATGAAAGCACCGCCGCGAGTAAGTTTACGTTCTATAGTTTTCATAAATAGGTAATTAAAATCGTTCAAAAATTCCGGCGGCACCTTGCCCAGTTCCCACACACATGGTGACCATTCCGTATTTGTTATTTCGTTTTTTCATTTCGTCAAATAGCTGCACCGACAGTTTTGCACCTGTGCATCCTAGTGGATGTCCTAGTGCAATAGCACCACCATTGACATTTATTATGTCTGAATTTAATCCCATGGTTCGTATCACCGCCAACGACTGTGAGGCAAAAGCCTCATTGAGCTCAATCAATTCAATATCTTCTTGTTTCATTCCGGCTTGCTTCAGTGCTTTTGGAATGGCTGCAACAGGACCAATGCCCATAATACGTGGCGGTACGCCTGCTGCTGCATAACTAACCATACGCGCAATAGGGGTAACCCCAAGTTCTTTGACCATATCCTCACTCATGACCAGAACCATAGCTGCTCCATCGCTGGTTTGCGAGGCATTTCCTGCTGTTACGGAGCCACCAGCTGCGAACACGGGACGTAGTTTAGCCAATTTATCAATGGCCGTATCGGCACGTGGACCTTCGTCTGTGTCCACCACATAGTTGCGTGTTTTCTTGGCATTCCCTTCTAAATAGGTTTCTTCAATATGTATGGGAACAATCTGGTCTTTAAAGGCATCACTTTTAAGTGCCGCAAGTGCTTTTTGGTGTGAGTCATAGGAAAATGCGTCTTGGTCTTCCCGTGATATGTTGTACTCTTTAGCAACAGCCTCAGCTGTAAGTCCCATCCCCCAGTAGTAGTCTTCATTCCCTTTTTTTACAATTTCGTAATCGGGTACAGGTTTGTATCCACCAAAGGGAATAAAACTCATGCTTTCAGAACCCCCAGCAATAATGCACTCTGCCATTCCAGACTGAATCTTGGCAGTAGCCATGGCTATGGTTTCTAAACCAGAGGCACAATAACGATTGACGGTAACTCCAGGAACTTCATCCGTTTCTAGTCCCATAAGCGATATGAGTCGAGCCATATTTAGCCCTTGTTCGGCTTCCGGCATGGCATTTCCAACAATCACATCGTCTATTCTTTTTTTATCCAACTCTGGGATGCTTTTCATCAGGTGGGCAACGGTTTCTGCGGCCAATTCATCTGGACGCTTAAAACGAAAAAGTCCACGTGGTGCTTTCCCAACTGCGGTGCGGTATGCGCGTACGATATAAGCTGTTTTCATAATTAGTTGCGTAAAGGTTTGCCGGTTTTGAGCATATGCTGAATGCGCTCTAAGGTTTTTCGTTCGGTACAAAGCGATAAAAACGCCTCCCGCTCGATGTCCAACAAATAGCGTTCGCTAACGTGAGTGGATTGCGACAGATCGCCTCCCGCCATGACATAGGCAAGTTTGTTGGCGATTTTTTGATCGTGCTCCGAAATGTAGTGTCCCGCTTCCATACTGTCTGTACCTACCAAAAACATGCCCAAAGCTTGTTTCCCAAGTACTTTTATGTCTGTGCGTTGTTTGGGCTGCGTGTAGCCGCGTTCTGCCATCAGCAAAGCTTCTTGTTTGGCAATGCTTAACTGTTGTTTTCCATTAACAACTACACTGTCTTTCCCTTTTTGGAGAATACTAAAGTCAAAGGCCTCATAAGCAGAGGTAGCCACCTTTGCCATTCCTATTGCTAAAAAATGCTCCTGAAGTACGTTAAGCTCTACATCGTTCTTGCGGAACATATCCGCAGCACGCAAGGTCATTTCTTTTGAGCCGCCACCTCCGGGGATAACACCCACTCCAAATTCGACGAGACCAATGTAGGTTTCTGCAGCAGCCACTACTTTGTCGGCATGCATAGAAAGTTCACAGCCGCCACCCAAGGTAAGTCCATGCGGGGCAGCAACGGTAGGAATACTCGAATAGCGCATCCGCATCATGGTATCTTGGAAGTATTTAATCGCCATATTCAGTTCATCGTACTCTTGTTCTACAGCCATCAAAAAAATCATACCTAGATTCGCACCAGCAGAAAAATTTGCACCATTATTTCCAACCACAACTCCTGCGTAACCTTCTTCAGCTAGGTCTATTCCTTTATTGATACCCTGTAAAACTCCAGCCCCAATAGTATTCATCTTGGAGCGGAACTCAATATTCAGTATCCCATCCCCAATATCGATGACCGAGCACTCCTTGTTTTGCCAAACCGTTTTGTTTTCTCTAACATGGTCTAGAATAATGAAGGCCTCTTGTCCAGGAACGGACACAAATTTCTCTTTCTCAATATTGTAATAGTGCGGCTTGTTTTCGTTGAGCTGATAAAAACCTGTAGCACCCGTAGCTGCTAATTCCTCAATCCACGATGCCACCTGATGTCCAGTCTCTTTGATAAGTTCTATTCCGGTTGCAAGCCCCACAGCATCCCATAATTCAAAAGGCCCGTGTTCCCAACCAAAACCTGCTTTCATGGCTTCGTCTATCTGATATAGCTCATCCGAAATTTCGGGAATTCGGTTTTGCACATAGGCAAAAGTTTCACCCAGTATCGTTCGATAGAACTGAGCAGCCTTATCAGAACCATTGATTAGGATCGGAAAGCGATCGGCAATGCGCTCAACTCCTTTTGTTTTTTCTAATGTGGCAAAAGAAGCTTTCTTTTTTTTGCGGTAGGTCATGCTGTCTAAGTCAAGGACTTGGATTTCAGAACTTCCGGCCTCATTTTTCACCTTTTTGTAAAATCCTTGCCCCGTCTTGCTTCCAAGCCACTGCTCGTTCATCATTTTTTGGATGAAATCTGGCAAGACAAAGCTATCACGACGCTCGTCTTGGGGACAGTTTTCGTGTAATCCATTTGCAACATGCACTAGGGTGTCTAAACCAACAACATCTACCGTTCTGAAGGTGGCAGACTTGGGTCTTCCCATCACAGGACCGGTTAGTTTATCTACTTCCTCCACAGTCAGTCCCATAGGTTTCATTTGGTGGAATAAACTCTGAATACAGAAGATACCAATGCGGTTACCGATAAAGGCAGGTGTGTCTTTGGCCAGTACAGCTGACTTACCCAAAAAGCGAGTGCCGTAGTCCATAAGAAAGTCAACCACCTCGAGCTTGCAATTTGGTCCCGGTACCACTTCAAATAATTTTAGGTAGCGTGGAGGGTTGAAGAAGTGGGTAACGCTAAAGTGTTCTTGAAAGTCCTTAGACCTCCCTTCGTTCATAAACTTTATGGGAATTCCAGAAGTGTTAGAACTGATTAGCGTTCCTGGAGTTCTGTGCTGCTCTACTTGTTCAAACACTACTTTTTTAATGTCTAATCGCTCAACAACAACTTCAATAATCCAATCTACATCAGCAATTTTGGGCATGTCATCCTCAAAGTTACCTATCTGAATTCGTTCCTTAAAGCTGGAATGGTACAAGGGGGCAGGCTTGCTTTTGGCCGCATTAGTCAGGTTGGTCTTCACGATTCTATTGCGAACAGCGGGATGATTTAGATCAAGCCCTTTTTGCTTTTCAATGTCAGTTGGTTCTTTGGGTACTATGTCGAGCAATAGGACCTCTACGCCTATGTTGGCAAAATGACAGGCAATTCCGGCGCCCATGATGCCTGACCCTAAAACGGCTACTTTTTTTATTCTTCTAGTCATGAGTAGGTTATTGGTAAATATTTTTGGATTGAATGAGTTTGATGATATTTTCAGATACCTCTATGAATACTTCGAGTTTTTCACGGTCAATATGGTGTGCTAATTGCTCATTAAAATGAATCACAAAAGACTTTGATAAATCTCTTTTTTCAAGACCTTTTTTTGTAAGCTTTAGCAGTACACTTCTACCGTCCTCAGGATTGGGTTCACGTGTAATAAGCCCTTTGTTTTGAAGTGTTTTAAGTGTTCTCGATAGACTGGTCGCCTCCATTCCCATTTTGGGCGCGATGGCTGTAGATGGAGTTCCTTTCTTTGGGTCTATCGAGAGCAGAGCCAAACCCGTAGCCATAGTTGTATCGTGTTTTGAAGCTTCCTCATTATACATTTTGGCAATGGCATGCCAAGTTGCTCGATAAAGGGCATCAATAGTAGGGTATGACGTAGTTACTTCCATACCTCAAATATATAAAAAAATACTATGCGCGCATAGTATTTTAGGCTATATAAATGGAATTTATTAGTGCGTCGTACTTTTCTTTGAGTACTTTTCGCTTGAGTTTCATTGTTGGAGTTAGCTGTCCGCCATCAACGGACCACACATCGGGTGTTATACGTATTTCCTTAATTTTTTCCCATTGACCAAAACGTTCGTTTATTTGGTCAACTTCTTCAAAAATCTTTGTAAACACTTGGTTGTTATCACCCCACAAGGCTTCGTCTTTTGGCAATTCTAATTGTTGTTTTTCCGCCCATGCTTCTATGGCTTCAAAGTTTAATTGTATAAGAGCAGCTGGGAATTTTTGATTTTCACCTATCACCATAATTTGATCAATAAAAATTGATTGTTTCATGGCATTTTCAATGACTTGTGGTGCGATGTATTTACCGCCCGAAGTCTTAAACATTGCTTTTTTTCGATCTGTAATTTTTAAAAATCCGTCAGCATCTATATGGCCAATATCTCCAGTATGAAAATAACCGTTCTTCAGTACCTCATTGGTTTTTTTCTCGTCTTTGTAGTATCCCATCATGATGTTTGGTCCTTTACAAAGAATTTCTCCATCATCCGCAATTTTTACTTCAACACCATCCAGCAATTGCCCAACTGAACCAATTCTCATTTTGTGGTTGCGTATGTCATTAACCGATACGACAGGTGAGGTTTCGGTTAAGCCATACCCTTCAGCTACCGTCATGCCTGCAGCAGTGAAAACTCTGGCTAGTCTGGGTTGTAAGGCAGCACTTCCAGAAGCAATTGTCGTTAGTTTTCCACCCATGGCTTCTCGCCATTTACTAAAAATGAGTTTTCGGGCAAGCTTAAGTTGCAATTCGTAGAAGAGTCCGTTTTTTCCATAAGGTTCGTAGCGAAGCCCAAGGTTTACCGCCCAATCAAATAGTTTTTTCTTTACACCCCTTAATTGCGCTCCTTTAGCTATAATTTTGTCGTATAATTTTTCCAACAAACGCGGAACCGCAGTCATAATATCTGGTTTTACCTCGTTGAGGTTTTCCGAAATAGTTTCAAGGGATTGCGCAAAATAAATTTTGGTTCCGCTGTAAACATAGAGGTAGAGGAGCATCCGTTCGTAAATATGACATAAAGGCAAAAAACTAAGTGCCTTTGCTTTTTGAAACCCTAGGGGCAATCTTTTTTGGCTGGCAATCACATTACTGACAATGTTGTTATGACTCAGCATCACTCCTTTTGGCTTTCCTGTTGTTCCAGAAGTATAAATGATGGTTGCTAAATCTTCGGGTTTAATGGCTGCTTTAGACTCTTCAATTTTTGTTTTTTCTTCATCTGTTGGTCTTGACTCTAGTAATGGCTCAAAATGCGCACAACCATCGATTTGATCAAAACTAAAAACAGCCTCAAGGGTAGGGCAGTCTTTTTCGATGACGCGAATTTTATCTAAAACCTCAACATCTGAGACAAAACAGAGTTTTACTTCGGCATGATTTAATATGTAGGCGTAATCTTGGGATGAAATTGTCGGGTAGATGGGCACATTGATGGCTCCAATTTGCGACAGCGCAAAATCGGTCAAAACCCATTCTGTTCTGTTGGTTGTAGCGATTATGGCAATTTTATCTCCAGCAGCAACGCCCATCGATAGTAGCTTTGCACTTAGGTTGTCGCCTAAAGCTTTAACTTCATCTGTTGAAAGGCTAACCCAGCTGCCTGTTGTTTTTGAATTAACCGCGTTATCTATTGGGCACTCTTGTACCATAATATCAATAAAGTCAAATAGTCTGGTGGGCATTCTCATCGCCAAATAGTTTTAGTTATGCATATAGCATTACCAAAAAAACAATATTTTTTTGATTTTACCTAGAAGTTATCCAATTGTATGCATCTTCAAAGGCATAAATCCACGGGCTAACCTCATCAGCACGATGTTCGGGATAATGTCCCCAATTCCATGGAAAAATAGATCGTTCTAAGTGTGGCATCATTACTAAATGCCTCCCGTCTTCACTACTTAAAATAGCAGTATCAAAATCTGATCCGTTCGGGTTTGCTGGATATGCACTATGCGCATATTTCCCTGCTATAGCATAATTTTTTTCTTTTTTTGGGAATACAAATTTCCCTTCTCCGTGTGCCGCCCAAATACCCAGTCTACTACCTTGAAGGCGTTGCAGCATAATAGCAGGAGAATCTTGAATCACTACATCGGTAAAAACGCATTCAAATTTTCCAGAGTCGTTGTGCTCCATGCGTGGTTGCTCCGTATGACTAGGTAGCAATAATCCCAGTTCGACGAAGAGCTGGCAACCATTGCACACCCCTAAACTGAGTGTATCAGGTCGCTCAAAGAATTGCTGAATAGCTTGTTGTGCTTTTTCGTTGTATTTGATAGTACCTGCCCAACCTTTGGCAGAACCCAGCACATCGGAGTTTGAAAACCCGCCAACGGCAACAAGTAGTTGTATGTCTTGAAGATCTTCTCTTCCAGAAGTCAGGTCGGTCATGTGGATGTCTTTTACATCAAAACCAGCCAGATGCATCATGTATGCCATCTCTCGCTCTGAGTTGCTTCCCTTTTCACGGAGAACAGCAGCTTTAATTTTTTTGTTGGGTAATGCTTTAAGTTTTCCTTCAAAGTCTGCGGGGAAGTGATAAGCCAGAGGGGTTTTGTCAAAATTATCAAAGCGTTCTTTAGCCTTATTGGCACCACTTTGTTTTTTGTCAAGTAGGTACGCACTTTTGAACCAGTGCTTTCTGTAGTTGGGAACATCAAATTCATATTTGCGCTCGTCTGTACGAATGACAAGCTTATTGGAACGAGTAATCGTTCCCAGCTTGTGTATGCCAATTCCTTTATTTTTTAATCGCTTTGCTGTAGCTGCATTGGTTTGAATCAACAAGCCTACTTGTTCGGAAAGTAAAAACGGATCGGCATCACCCATACTTTTCGAAAGCTTTACATCGAGCCCTATTTGTTCACCAGCAAAGCACATCTCCAGCAGAGAAGTAATAAGCCCACCAGCTCCAATGTCGTGTCCAGCAGTAATATTTTCCTTTACAATTTCC
>JAHEKR010000010.1:0-20433 GCA_024638225.1 Flavobacteriaceae bacterium | reverse complement strand
CTGGCTTTTGCTACACCCGGAGCAGTATTGCCAATGCCTTGATTCAATTGGGCATAAGCAGAGCCACCGAGAGCACTTTCGCCATCCGACATATCGATGAGATATAGTTCACCTTTACCTTCTTGAAGTACTGGCGTCACTACTTTACCCACGTCATGGCAGTGACCTGCAGCAGAAATAATAACCGTTCCAGGTGCAATCACCTCTTGGTCTGGATATTTCTGTTTCATTGAAAGGGAGTCTTTTCCGGTAGGAATATTTATACCCAGTTTGATAGCAAAAGTAGAACAGGCTTCCACAGCTTCGTACAAACGGGCATCTTCTCCAGGATTGTTACACGCCCACATCCAGTTTGCAGAAAGGCTAACAGAAGCCAACCCATTTTCTAGCGGGGCCCAAACAATATTGGTCAATGCTTTGGCTATGGCATTTTCGCTTCCAAGACCAGCATCAATTAAACCTACTAATGGCGCATGTCCAACGGAAGTCGCCATTCCGTGAATACCTTCAAAATCCAGTGCCATAACACCACAGTTTGCCAACGGAAGTTGATGCGGACCAACACATTGTTGTTGTGCCACACGACCGGTCACACAACGATCAACTTTGTTGGTGAGCCAATCCTTGCAGGCTACAGCTTCTAATTGTAGTAACCAAGCAACACGCTCTTCAAATGACATTTTGGAACTAGCTAAGGCTTTGTAGTTGGCTTGCTGGGTATTGTCGCGCATAACCGTTTTGGGTGTTTTCCCAAAAAAATCAGATAAAGCTAGATCAATAGGCGATTGTCTTTCTTTTTGTGCGGTTACTTCAAAGCGGTGATTTTCAGTAATTTCACCCACTTCAAAAATGGGTGCTCGTTCGCGAGCTGCAATTTCTTTTAGTTGTGCCAACCCCTTTGCGTCTGTAATAAGTCCCATCCGTTCTTGTGACTCATTCCCAATAATCTCTTTTGCTGAAAGGGTTTGATCGCCAACGGGGAGTTTGTCAAGTGCTATAGTTCCACCAACTTCTTCAATGAGCTCTGAAAGACAATTTAAGTGCCCTCCAGCACCGTGGTCGTGTATCGATACAATAGGGTTGTTTTCTGCCTCGACAGCTGCACGAATAGTATTAGCAACACGTTTTTGCATTTCTGGATTAGAACGCTGTACGGCATTCAATTCAATGCCGGAGTCAAAAGCACCAGTATCTGCAGAAGATACCGCAGCACCACCCATACCAATGCGGTAATTGTCACCACCCATGACAACTATTTTATGTCCCTTTTTTGGTGTTTTCTTTAAGCTTTGTTGCGCTTTGGCATAGCCAATACCACCTGCCAACATGATTACTTTGTCGTAGCCAATGGTTTGCTTATTTTCTAGATGCTCAAAAGTCAATAGCGATCCTGCAATAAGGGGTTGTCCAAATTTGTTTCCAAAATCCGATGCACCATTAGAGGCTTTTATCAAAATATCTTCTGGGTTTTGGTAGAGCCATGGACGCGCAGGAAGCTGTTCCCATGGGCGGTTGGGTTCTGTTCGTGGGTACGCTGTCATATAAACTGCTGTTCCCGCCATAGGTATAGAGCCTTGTCCACCAGCCAAACGATCGCGGATTTCTCCACCCGATCCTGTTGCAGCACCATTAAATGGTTCTACAGTTGTGGGGAAATTGTGTGTTTCTGCTTTTAACGATAAAACCGAAAGAAAGGACTTTTTGGTATAAAAATCGGCATGCGTAGCACGTTTGGGTGCGAATTGAACCAAAGAAGGCCCTTTGATAAAAGCTACATTGTCTTTGTATGCGGAAACAAGGTTAGCTCCATTCTCTTTGGCGGTTTTTTTGATAAGTTCAAAAAGCGATTTTTTCTTTTCTTTTCCATCGATAACAAACTGCCCATTAAAAATTTTATGCCTACAGTGTTCTGAATTTACTTGTGAAAAACCAAATACTTCAGAATCAGTAAGTGGTCGTTCTAGCCTTTTGGAAAGCTCCTCAAGGTAGTGAACCTCATCACTATTTAGCGATAAGCCTTCTTTCTCATTGTAGGTAGCAATATCCTCTATATTTTTGATGGGATCTGGAATGCGTTTGGAGTCAAAAATATGCTGATCAATTTCTTTGAATCGTTGATGGACCATGTTGTCAAAGTCAGCTCCATCACCAGCCGCCCAAAACTGTTCCATTCGGATGATGTCATGAATGCCCATATTGCGGCAAATTTCTACTGCATTGGTACTCCAAGGAGTAACCATATTGATGCGTGGACCGATGAGTTCAGATTGCACAAAAGATTTGCGGAGGTAGGTACGGTTGCCGAAAAGCCATTCGAGTTTTGCTTGATCCTCTTCAGAAAGCGGAAGCTCTTTCTGCACTACATATAAATGATGACTTGGGTCACCAAAAAAACAAATCATGCGCCTTACTTAAAACACAAAAGTACGCATAGACAGTGGTAAAAATGGTGTGTTTTCTCTGTAAAAAGTGAACGAAATAACTCAATTTATCAACAATGGTTACTTCCGAATCATACGTGCCATATAAAATCCATCAAACCCATGTTCAGATGGCCAGTAATGCTTTTGCTTTTCTAAACGAAATTCTTTTCCACCTTCAGTGTCCAAAAATGTGCTAATTTGCTTTTCATTTTCTTGTGGTAAGATTGAGCAGGTTACATAAATTAATTTGCCAGCAGGCTTGACCATACTGGCATATTTGCACAAAATTTCTTGTTGTTCTTTGGTAATACGCGCTATAAAATCTGGATTTAGTTTCCATTTCGCATCTGGATTTCTGCGAAGCACCCCCATCCCACTACACGGAGCATCAAGGAGCACTCGATCAGCGGACTGGCTCAGTTTTTTAATCACTTTATTCCCGTCAATCAACCGGGTTTCGATGTTGTGCGCACCTGCTCTTTTGGCTCTTCGCTTAAGCTCTTTTAGTTTATGGAGATAAATATCCAGTGCAATTAATTGCCCTTTGTTTTTCATTAGTGCTGCCAGGTGTAAGCTTTTTCCTCCAGCACCAGCACAGGCATCTATAACCCGCATCCCTGGGGATACTTCGGCAAAAGGCGCTACACATTGCGAAGCGGCGTCTTGTACTTCAAACAAACCTTTCTGAAATGCCTCTGTGGAAAAAACATTACTTCGTTCGTCAAGTACAAGGGCATCATCATATTTAGGCACGTATTGCGTGGTAATTTTTTCTTCAAGCAATGAATTTCGCAGTAGCTTGGGTAAGGTTTTAAGCGTATTGGTTCGCAATACTACAGGAGCTATGGTGTTTAGTACGGCTAACTCTTTTTCCCATTTTTTTTCACCTAATGCTTGCACCCCAAGTTGATCCATCCAGTCGGGGATAGACTCTCTGTATTTTCGTTCTTTTCGAAGGCTTTCAAACTTTCCTTTGATGCGTCTGGTAGGCGTATCTTTAAAGGCATTCCAATCGGGTAATGGATAGCCACGGAGTGTTGCCCATACGGCAAAGACCCGCCATAAATCAGCTCGATTTAGGGGCTCCTGAACTTCAGCAATAGTGGTGTATAGTCGTTTCCAACGAACCATTTCGTAAATTGTTTCGGCTACAAAGCCGCGATCACGGCTGCCCCATCGCTTGTCGCTTTTTAAGAGCTGCGCTACAACTTTATCTGCGTATTTATCTTCGTTAAATATCTGGTGTAAGCCATTGAGAACGGCGAGAACTAAGTTTTTGTGTAAGCGCATAGCTTTATTCGAATGATTGTAGCTCAATTAATTTTTTGTACATCCCGTTTTGAGCCATTAGAGATTCGTGGTTTCCGCGTTCTACAATTTTACCTTTGTCTAGGACAACAATTTCATCCACACTTTTTATGGTGGATAATCTGTGTGCAATGATAAGTGAAGTTCTGTTTTGCATCATATTGTGCAAGGCATCTTGTACTAATTTTTCGGATTCTGTATCTAAAGCAGATGTCGCTTCATCTAATATCATCACAGGCGGATCTTTCAGTACAGCTCGTGCGATGGCTAATCGCTGCTTTTGACCACCCGAAAGTTTGTTCCCTGAATCTCCAATTACGGTCTCGATTCCATGAGGCAATTCGGCTACAAAAGAAGCAGCATTTGCAATTTCTAGTGCTTTTTGTAATTCCTCATCTGAGGCTTCGGGTCGTGCTGTGAGTAAGTTGTTTTTTACCGAGTCATGAAACAAAACAGCATCTTGTGTCACATAACCAAACATGCTACGTAGTTGATTGAGATCAACTTTGTTGATGGCTACGCCGTCTATGGTAATACTTCCCTCAAGCGGATCATAAAAACGGGCAACTAGGTTAGCAAGTGTGGTTTTACCACTTCCAGAAGAGCCAACTAAGGCAAGTGAGGTTCCTTTGGGTATAGTTAGGCTTAAGCCTTGGATTACATCCACATCTTCATACTTAAAGGTAACATCATTTAGCGAAATATGATCCGTAAATTCGGGTAGTTTCTGCGCCTTTTTTGGAGATTGAATTTCCGATTCGTGATATAGATATTCCATAATTCGCTGTGCAGCGGCATTTCCTTTGCGAACACTATACATGGCTTTGCTCATGCTCTTTGCGGGAGTAAGCACGCCGTAAGCCAACAACATGTATGTAATGAATGCAGCTCCGCTGAGTGATTGTTCCACCAAAACCAAGTTTCCTCCAATGTATAGCACAACTCCGATAACAGCAATTCCTAAAAACTCACTGATTGGGCTTGCTAGGTTTTGGCGATGTGCCAAATTGTTGGAAAACGAAAATAAGCGCTTGGTTATGATTGAAAACTTCTTTCTAAAGGCATGTTCTGCAGTAAAAATTTGAATGATTGGAATACCAGAAAGGGATTCTTCGACAAACGACAGTACCTCACCCAATTCCCGCTGTACTCGTTCAGAGCGAGATTTTAAGGTTTTGCCAACAATGGAAATAAGCCAGCCCGCTATTGGAATAAAAATCAACACAAACAAAGTGAGCTTGGCGCTGATTGCAAACATAAAAATCAACGCTGATACAATAGTTATTGGCTCTCGAATAAGCATCTCAAGCACCGATAGAAATGAGTTTTGCACCTCCTTTACGTCTGAAGTAATTCGCGCTAGAGTATCTCCTTTTTTATTTTCCGAATGAAAACGAGCTGAAAAGGAAATAATTTTTGCATAAACATCGTTTTGTAGGTCCTTCACTACTCCATGGCGCATAAATGTGATAAAAAACAGGGCGCCATAATTAAATAAGTTCTTTAGAAAAAAAGTAATGAGTATGGCTGCAATCACAAAAGTTAAGGCTTTCTGGTTGTCTCCTTGTGCGTATTGTCCTGCCATATACCGAAAGGAATCAAAAGCCCAATCTTGCATCGATAATTCACTATCCCAAGCAGGTTTTTCTGTTGGGAATTTTTGCTCGCCAAAAAGCACCTCAAGCATGGGCATTAGTGTAACAAGCGAAAGGGCATTAAAAATAGCATAGAGCACATTGAACAACATATTCAACGCGATGTGTCCCTTGTAAGGAAGGGCATACCTCAGTATGTAACGAATTGGACTCATCTTATACTCCTAGTTCGGCTAAAATCCGATCGATTTTCTGCTCCAAAACTTCTTTTGTGCTTCTGTATCTATCCCTTGATTCAAGTTTGCCATTAACGCTGACGTAGAACTTAACTTTTGGCTCTGTACCACTAGGTCGGGCAGCTACTCGCGATCCGTCTTCAGTAGTAAAAATCAACACATTGGCTTTGGGCAAAGGTATGCTTTCTTTTTCTTGCGTTGCTGGCCATGATCGAATAGCCGTTGTATAGTCTTCAATCGTAATCACCTTGCTTCCATCTAACTCTGTTGGTGGATTGCTTCTAAATTTTGCAAGCATTTCTTCAATTTCTTCCGCACCAGACTTACCTTTTTTTACCAAGGAGACTAAGCGCTCTTGATAAAATCCAACTTTTTGATATGTTTCGAGTAATTGGTTAAAAAAGGAGGTTTGTGCAGACTTGGCTTGAGTAACTGCTTCACAGGCAAGTAGTGTTGCCGTTACGGCATCTTTGTCACGAACAAAATCTCCAACCATATAGCCAAAGCTCTCTTCTCCACCGCCCAAACAGCGCTGATTCGGAAAGTCTTCAATCATCTTGGCAATCCACTTAAAGCCTGTTAACCCAAGCTTACATTCTATATTGTAGTATTTGGCTAGCTCTAGCATCATAGGTGTGGATACTATAGTTGACCCAATAAATGGATTTTCATTGATAGTATATCCACATTTACTCAAAATAAAATCGGTCATGGCGATCATGGTCTGATTTCCGTTGAGTAATTCTAATTTGTTTTGATCATTACGAACAGCAATTCCCAATCGATCCGCGTCAGGATCTGTTCCAATAACGATATCAGCACTAATTTCCTTGGCTTTTTTCATGGCTATGGCCAAGGCCTCAGGTTCCTCTGGATTTGGTGATTTAACCGTGGGAAAGTCACCATCAGGTGTAGCCTGCTCTTCTATGACTGTTACATTAGTGTAGCCTGCCGCCTTCAAGACCTGTGGAATAGCGGTTATGGATGTTCCATGAAGTGAGGTAAAAACAATGGATACATCTTCGCGATTTCCCGATCCAATACGTCCATTGATCACAGAAGCTTGTTGAAAAGCGAGGTCAACAGCATGTGCGATAGGAGTTATACGTGTGCTCGAAGCATCAAACCGAATGTCTTGGTAATCAACCTCATTAATTGCCCTAATAATTCCATTATCATGAGGCGGAACTATCTGTCCACCATCTTCCCAATAAACTTTATATCCGTTGTACTCGGGTGGATTGTGCGATGCTGTCAGCACGATACCACACTGGCAAGATAAGTGACGCACTGCAAAGGACACTTCAGGAGTCGAACGTAAGTCAGTAAAGAGGTACACATCAATTCCATTTGCAGAAAGAATATTGGCAACAATTTGTGCAAATTCTTTACTGTTGTGCCGGCAGTCGTAGCCAATTACTACACGGATTTCTTGTTCGGGAAATTGTTGCTTGAGGTAGTTGCTAAGTCCTTGTGTTGTTCGGCCAAAAGTATATTTATTTACTCTGTTGGTACCCACACCCATAATGCCTCGCATACCACCTGTACCGAAAGCAAGGTCTTTATAAAATGCATCTTCTAGAGCATCGGGATCTTTTTTTAGTTTAACTACAGCCTCTTGGGTTTGCTTGTCGAAGGGAGCCTGCCCCCATGCGTTTACTTGATCCTGAACGGAGTGACTCATGTACAAATTTTTTCAGCACAAATTTACGTATTCCCTTGAATGTTTGGCGGGATAATCTCCTTAATTTTATAGCGTAATTTATGATCGCGATTACGTAAGATGATTTCTGCGATAAACCCTGCTAAAAAAAACTGGCTACCCAGTATCATGGTGGTTAGGGCAACATAAAACTGCGGTCTATCAGCGATAAGCCGGCCATCAGGGTTAATGAGCAATTTGTCTACACCTAGATAAATGGAAAATCCAAATCCCATGAGCAACATGACACTACCCACCAATCCAAACAAATACATGGGCCTTCTGCCAAATTTGTGTAAAAAACCGAGGGTAATTAAATCTAAAAACCCTTTTACAAATCGGTCAGGGCCAAATTTGGATTGGCCGTATTTCCTTGCTTGGTGCTGTACAACCTTTTCGCCAATTTTTTTAAAGCCAGCATGCTTGGCCAAGACAGGAATATATCGATGCATTTCGCCATATACTTCGATAGCTTTGACTACTTCAACGCGGTAAGCTTTAAGCCCACAGTTAAAGTCATGCAAATTGATTCCGGAAACCCTTCGTGCGGCCCAGTTAAATACTTTGGAGGGTAAATTTTTAAATAGGTATGAGTCAAATCTTCTTTTTTTCCAACCGGATACCATATCGTAACCTTCTTCAACAATGAGTTTATACAACTCGGGAAGCTCTTCCGGAGAGTCTTGTAAGTCGGCATCCATGGTACAAACGACCCGACCGTTACAGCCTAAGAAGCCGGCATGCAGTGCCTGAGACTTTCCGTAGTTGCGTAAAAAACGAATACCCGAAACTCGCTTATCGTCGTTTGTTAGGGTACTAACAAAATCCCAAGAATCATCAGAACTCCCATCATCCACCAAGATGAGCTCGAAAGTCAGCCCAGCCTCATCAAGAACACGAGAAATCCAACTGTATAACTCCGGAAGCGATTCTTCCTCATTTAAGAAGGGGATAACAATCGATAAGTCGGGCTGTACTGTCAATTAATTCTTTTTTGTAAACAAACCTGTTACTAAGCCAACCAGTAGGCCAATGAATATATTTATGATAAGGATTATAGGAAACCCTAGATAAAAAAACTTTTCGGTATTGTTTTGTTGCATTTCAATAATACTTTCGTCCAACTCAGGTTTTGCTTCTCGTAGAGCTTCTGCTTGTAAGGCTGCGGTATTAGAAATAAATTCTGGTTCAAGAAAATTGATAAAGGCTACGAAATATGCTAAACCAATAAGTCCAGCTATTAAAAAAACTCCAACACCTAATTTGATGGCTTGCTTCAGACTTAACAATCCAGAATTATCTTTCTTAAATGTTGTAATCGCCAATATTGCTAAGACCGCTGGGATAAGGGTTTGAATAACCTGTATAACTGGCGATTGCTCATAAGTCATATCCATAAAATAGAGCATCAAACTAAATACAATACCGATGCCTGCGGCAATGGCACCGAACCTGTAGTTGTAGGTGCCCAATTTGGGTGTAGTTGTCATAACTTTTATTTTTATGTGTTAAGTGTATGGTAAATTTAGATAAAATAATTAAGTTTGCACCCCTTTTAAAAGGTAAAGCATTATGAAACAAGGTATTCATCCAGACAATTATCGCCTAGTGGCGTTTAAGGATATGTCCAACGAAGATGTATTCATTACCAAGTCCACGGCAAACGCTAAAGAGACCATTGAAGTCGATGGTGTTGAGTATCCGCTGGTTAAGTTGGAAATCTCGCGCACCTCGCATCCGTATTATACTGGTAAATCTAAACTTGTAGATACCGCGGGTCGTATTGATAAGTTTAAGAACAAATACGCCAAGTTTAAAAAGTAAGTTTTTACTCCAAAAACATCAAAAACCTCCCTAGCGGAGGTTTTTTTATTTACACCTATATTTGGCACATGAAGTTATGTCTTTTTGACGGTCCAAACCGATCCGACTTTCTACCGCTGGCATACACACGTCCAGTGGCTGATTTGTTTTTAGGTGGTATGACCTTAGCAAATCGTTGGTCACGAGTACTCGATGCGACAGTAGTTGTCGAAACAGAAGCTTATCTTCAATCAGCCACACCAGCTTTTGACATAGCTATCTTGGCAAGTTGTTTGCCCAATCCAAGTTTGCTAACTGCGCTTAAAAATCTAGAATCTGGACAAAAAATCCTAGCCGACGGGCAGTTGATCGCATTTAAAGGGGCAACATCCAGTACTGATGCCGCTCTTGACAACTTTGGTGTAGTCGCTGTAGAAACGACGCCCGTAATACTTCGCTATCCATGGGATTTGTTTTCCCACAATGCTCAGGCTGTAAAAGACGACGCTGTATTTTTTAAAAACACACACAAACAAGTACTTGATGCATCAAACACCCAACTTGGTACCGACTCGGTTATAGTAGGCAAAGATGTTCGTGCCGCAGCTGCCGTATTTAACACAGCAGAGGGACCTATAATTTTAGACGATGGTGCCACAATTATGGAAGGTGCGCTATTGCGCGGTCCATTATATATAGGCAAAAATGTCGTGGTTAAGATGGGCACCAAAATGTATGGCGGGAGTAGTTTAGGTCCAAATACGAAAGTTGGTGGCGAATTGAACAATGTTATTTTTATTGGCAACAGCAATAAAGGGCACGATGGATTTTTAGGTAATGCTGTTGTAGGGGAGTGGTGTAACCTAGGCGCAGCTACAGATGCATCTAACCTTAAAAACGATTACGGAATTACACGTGCTTGGAATTACACCCAACAGACATTTATCCCTACTGGCTTACAGTTTTGTGGGCTTATTATGGGGGATCACTCCAAAACAGCCATCCAAACAGCATTGAATACAGCTACAGTCATTGGCGTGGGATGTAATCTTTTTTCCGTAGGATTTCCACGCACATTTATTCCAAGCTTTTCAAGAGGTGGATCTCAAGGTATGGCGATCAATCGTTTGGAAAAAGTAATTCAAACGGCACAACTAGTGATGAAGCGCCGCAATAAATCACTGGAACAACAGCAAGAATCTGTATTGAAGCATATTTTCGCTGAAACCAAGCCATATAGAACATCTCTTAAGTAATTCTTTAGATCGTAGCCTTATATTTGCGCCATGCATAAATCAGGAACAGTTGCTTTTCATACGCTCGGATGTAAGCTGAACTTTTCGGAATCATCAACCATTGCCCGTTCGTTTAAGGATGCAGGATATACCGAAACTCCATTCGATAGCACCGCGGATATTTATGTAATAAACACATGCTCTGTTACAGAAAATGCAGATAAAAAGTTTAAAAGTATAGTCAAACAAGCACTAAAGCAAAACCCAGATGGTTTTTTGGTTGCCATAGGATGTTATGCGCAACTTAAGCCTAAGGAGCTAGCCGCTCTAGACGGAGTTGATTTGGTTTTGGGTGCAAATGAAAAGTTTAATGTGGTTGATTTTGTTGCTGATCGTGAAGCGATAGCTACTGCTGTTCACGCATGTGCCATAGATGAAGTAGACCATTACGTGGGTAGCTATGCCGTAGGGGACCGAACACGTGCTTTTTTGAAAGTACAAGACGGATGTGATTATAAATGCACCTATTGTACCATTCCTTTGGCTCGGGGTATTTCGCGAAGCGATACGCTTAACAACATTATCAAACAGGCTAATGAAATTGTTGCTCAGGGGATTCGTGAAATCGTGCTTACAGGAGTTAATATTGGAGATTTTGGTAAAGGTGAGTTTGGTGCAAAAAAACACGAGCACACATTTTATGACCTAGTTTCTGCACTAGATGAGACAAATGGAATTGACCGTATTCGTATCTCATCTATTGAGCCAAACCTGTTGCGTGAAGAGACCATAGATTTTGTCGCCGACTCCAAACGTTTTGTTCCTCATTTCCACATCCCGCTTCAAAGTGGCAGTAATGCCATTTTAGCGGCCATGCGCCGACGTTACCAACGCGAGCTCTACAAAAAACGAGTTGCTCAAATAAAAGAGCGCATGCCACACGCTTGCATTGGCGTAGATGTAATTGTCGGTTTTCCAGGGGAGACAGATGCACAATTTTTGGAAACCTATACTTTTTTGACAGAATTGGATATTTCCTATTTACATGTATTTCCATACTCCGAACGAGCTAACACACTAGCTGCCTCAATGCCCAACTCTGTGCCCAAAGAAATCAGGACCAAAAGGAGTAAAATGCTTCGAGGATTATCCTTAAAAAAGCGGCGTGCTTTTTATGAAGGTCAATTGGGTACCACCCAAGAAGTTTTATTTGAGTCTGAAAACAAAAATGGATTTATTTACGGCTTTACGCCCAATTATATCAAAGTCAAAACATTTTGGAATCCAGCCTTATCCAATACTATTCATCCAGTAAAACTGACTGGAATCACAGAAGATGGTTTAGCGGCCTTTGAATTTGTATCCGAAAAGATGTCCGCGTTGACTTAGATGCGCACGCCTATGGGAAGCATGCTGCGGTAGCGCTTATTTTTGCGAACAAAACGAACAATTTCTGGACTAGTTGGCATCATACTTATGTTGCGTTCAGCAATGATCGAAAGCACCTCTTTTATAAAGTTATCACTAAAATCTTGAGGGCACTTTTCTGTGGGAACAACCAGCTTGGTTAGAAAAATTTTGCGTTCTTGTTGTGCGTACTCTATCTTGGCAAGGCCACCAGAAACCTCCGTTTCAAATTGGCGCAAAAAAGAGTTGTCTGTAACGTTAATTTTTCCCATTAATTTTATAGCTAGAATGCAAATTTACAAAAATTTATGTACATTGAAATGCTCCTATGAAAAACACACGTCCCATACACGTTTACATGATGCCTGGATTGGCTGCCAATGCTAAGATTTTTAGATTTATAAAACTTGACCCTCGCTTTGAAGTACACCTAATGTATTGGTTTATGCCCAAGCAAAATGAAACCCTAAACGCATATGCGCAGCGTATGTGTGCACATATCAAACATCCTAACCCAGTACTAGTTGGCGTTTCCTTTGGCGGGATTTTGGTACAGGAAATGTCTAAATTGATTGATTGCCAAAAAGTAATCATCATTTCGAGTGTACGTACACGCAAGGAGTTTCCGATTCATATGCGCATCACAAGCAAAACAAAGGCCTACCGTTTTTTTCCCATGCAATGGGTCAATAATTTAGAGGATTTTGTCGGCTTTGTTTTTGGACCTGGTGCCCGTAAGCGAATGGATTTAAACAAGCGGTACCTTTCCTTTCGACACCCAGATTATTTAAACTGGTCTTTGGATGTGCTTTTTAACTGGGCACAAACTGAACCTATTGAGGGTGTGGTGCACATACACGGTAGCTATGACCTTGTATTTCCCATTTTGTACCTGAAGGATTATATATCCGTTCCAAAAGGGACACACGTGATGATCATGCTGCGCGCGAGTTGGTTTAACGAAAACCTACCCAAAATTATTTTGGGTCAGTACACAAATAAAAAGTAGTTATATTTTTTTTAGTTGTTGCTGCATCAACTTGATTTGCTCTTTAAGCATTCCTTGTTTGTCCAGCTTTTTTGCCTCATTTAGAAGGGTGGTAGCTTCGCGTTTGCGTCGTTTTTGCATGACAATTCCGGCTAAACTTAGTTTGGCCATAGCCATATCGTGCTTCATGTTTAGCCCCAATGAAATTGCTTTTTTGAAGTGACGTTCAGCCTTAGTGAGGTTGTTTTGGGCCTCTATTACACCGTGTAAAAAATAAAAGTATCCCTGTTGCTTGGTCGTAAGTGCCTTTTCTGGATTTTTTATTCTGTTGAGCCAGCGCTGCGTACCCTCAAAGTCTTGTTTCCGCAACCGAAGGAAAGAGAGTAAAATAAGTTCGTTCTTAAAATAAAGAAAGACAAATACAGCTGCCAAAAAAACCAAGGCGATACCGTTGCCAATTTGAGTTTCAATAAACTGGTAGACTGCATAGCCTAATGTCAAGAATACGAGAATAAGTTTTAAAAACTTTGGGAACATAAATATAATTTTAGGCAAATTTACGCAATTATGTGATTCCTCTGTTTGCTTGTGGCATCAGTTATTGTATATTTGCAGCCGTCTTAAGAACAATACGATGAAAAGAACGTTTCAACCATCCAAAAGAAAGCGCCGTAACAAACACGGCTTCATGGAGCGCATGGCTTCTGCAGCAGGGCGCAAAGTACTCGCTGCTCGAAGAGCCAAAGGCAGAAAAAAAATATCGGTTTCCTCTGAAGTTCGTCACAAAAAATAAGTGGATAAATCGTTGAAAACATCAAGGTGTTGCTTTTTAAGTAACACCTTTTTTTGTATATCTTCGAAAGAATTTTGACACCACCAAGTTTCCTTTATGCCAAAAAGAAAAGACATTAACAGCGTACTCATCATCGGATCAGGACCCATCATTATTGGGCAGGCCTGTGAATTTGATTATTCCGGCTCACAATCACTGCGTTCCTTACGCGAAGACGGAATTGAAACCATTCTCATCAACTCCAATCCGGCTACAATCATGACCGACCCTTCTATGGCGGACCATGTGTACTTGTTGCCATTGACAACAAAATCTATCGTTAAAATCCTTAAAGACCATCCTCAAATTGATGCTGTGCTACCCACCATGGGTGGCCAAACAGCGCTAAATTTGTGTATTGAGGCTGATGAGAAAGGCATTTGGACAGATTTCGATGTTACCCTTATAGGGGTCAACATCGATGCCATAAACATAACGGAAGACCGCGAAAAGTTTCGCGAGCTTATGGAGCAGATAGATGTTCCTATGGCGCCACAAGCCACGGCAACTTCTTTCTTAAAAGGTAAAGAAATTGCTCAAGAGTTTGGTTTTCCACTTTGTATTCGAGCATCTTACACACTTGGTGGTGCCGGTGCCGCGATTGTCTATGACGAAAAAGACTTTGATGAATTAATGCGTCGAGGCTTGGAGATTTCGCCCATACACGAGGTAATGATCGACAAGGCCATGATGGGCTGGAAAGAATACGAATTGGAATTACTTAGGGACAAGAATGATAACGTGGTTATCATTTGCTCCATTGAAAATATGGACCCGATGGGAATTCACACAGGCGACTCCATAACCGTAGCGCCTGCCATGACCTTATCGGACACTACTTATCAGAAAATGCGGGATATGGCCATCAAGATGATGCGTAGTATTGGTGACTTTGCCGGAGGTTGCAATGTGCAGTTTGCCGTAAGTCCAGACGATAAGGAAGATATTATCGCCATTGAAATTAACCCTCGTGTTTCACGGTCATCAGCTCTTGCTAGTAAAGCAACGGGTTATCCGATTGCCAAGGTAGCATCAAAATTGGCCATTGGCTATAGTTTAGATGAACTTGACAACCAGATTACCAAATCGACATCTGCTTTATTTGAACCAACACTCGACTATGTGATAGTAAAAATACCAAGATGGAATTTTGATAAGTTTGAGGGTTCAGATCGAACACTCGGATTGCAGATGAAAGCTGTTGGCGAGGTAATGGGCATTGGACGTTCGTTTCAAGAAGCCTTACACAAAGCAACACAATCGCTAGAAATTAAGCGGAATGGATTGGGTGCCGATGGAAAAGGCTACACAGATTACAATCAAATCATTGACAAGCTTACCCATGCCTCATGGGATCGCGTATTTGTTATTTATGATGCCATTGCAATGGGAATCCCTTTGAGCAAAATATACGATATCACCAAAATCGATATGTGGTACCTCAAGCAATACGAGGAGCTGTTCCACTTGCAAAAAGAGATTTCTACCTACACAATTGACACCATCGAAAAGCCTCTAATTCTCGAAGCGAAGCAAAAGGGTTATGGCGATAGGCAAATCGCACATATGTTGGGCTGCTTGGAAAGCGAAGTGTATAAAAAAAGAGACGAATTTGATATTCACCGTGTTTACAAATTGGTGGATACTTGTGCGGCTGAGTTTACAGCCAAAACACCCTACTACTATTCCACTTTTGAAAGTACTATGGAAACCGCAGAGGGCGATACCTATGTACACAACGAAAGTGTGGTGACGAACAAAAAGAAAGTTGTTGTATTGGGTTCTGGGCCAAATAGAATTGGGCAGGGTATTGAGTTTGATTATTGTTGCGTTCACGGGGTATTGGCAGCGGCAGAGGCGGGCTATGAAACCATCATGATCAACTGTAATCCAGAAACAGTATCGACTGATTTTGATACGGCTGATAAACTGTACTTTGAGCCTGTTTTTTGGGAGCATATTTACGATATTATTCGTCACGAAAAGCCAGAGGGTGTCATTGTGCAACTTGGCGGACAAACAGCCCTGAAGCTAGCCGAAAAGCTGGAGCGTTACGGAGTTAAAATTATGGGCACTAGTTTCCAATCCTTGGATTTGGCTGAGGACCGCGGAAGTTTTTCTACACTGCTGAAAGAGAATAATATCCCTTATCCCGAATTTGGTGTGGCTGAAACTGCAGATGAAGCCTTGGCTCTAGCCGATAAATTAAACTTTCCCATACTGGTGCGCCCATCGTATGTGCTTGGTGGTCAGGGAATGAAAATAGTCATCAACAGAGACGAATTGGTCAAGCATGTAGTTGACCTTTTGCATAAGATTCCAAACAATAAACTTTTGCTCGATCACTATCTAGATGGTGCTATAGAAGCTGAGGCAGATGCCATTTGTGACGGTGAAGATGTCTACATTATTGGGATTATGGAACACATAGAACCCTGTGGAATTCACTCGGGCGATTCCAATGCGACCTTGCCGCCCTTTAACCTTGGCGACTTTGTGATGCAGCAGATTAAGGATCATACCAGAAAAATTGCCCTTTCACTCAATACCGTAGGTTTAATTAACATTCAGTTTGCCATTAAGGACGATACCGTGTACATCATCGAAGCTAATCCGCGTGCGTCACGTACAGTTCCCTTTATTGCTAAAGCATACAAGGAGCCATACGTAAACTACGCCACTAAGGTTATGTTGGGCGATAAAAAAGTGAAGGATTTTGATTTCCAACCCAAGCTAGACGGTTTTGCCATCAAGCAACCGGTATTTTCGTTCAATAAATTTCCGAATGTGAATAAAGCATTAGGTCCTGAAATGAAAAGTACAGGCGAAAGTATCCTATTTATAGATAGCCTCAAAGACGATGAGTTTTACGAGTTGTACGGCCGTCGTAAGATGTATTTGAGCAAATAGTTTTTTGTTCAAATTCCTGTATATTTAAGCAAACCTTTTATTAATGGAATGGATCCCTGTACTTATTGTTGTTCTGGCTTTGGTCGTTTTTTATTTTTTAACGCAAAAAAATCAAGCTGCTGGAGTTTCTAATGAATTTTTGATGCAATTAAACGCTCAGTTACGTGACGAAATACAAGCCATTCGTCGTGAAGCGGGTGCTAATGCAAAAGAAACGCGTGTAGAGTTGGAGCAAAAACTCAACAACATCAACAAGGGAATCAGTGACTATCAGCGCTCATCCAACCAATCCATTACCCAACAGTTTGCCGAATCTAAAAAGGCAATTACCGATGTGACCAAGGCACTTTCCGAAATTAAAGGAACGAACGAACAAGTGTTGAGTTTTGCCAACCAAATGAAAACGCTTGAAAAGATTTTAGGGAATTCAAAACAACGTGGTATTTTGGGTGAAATTCAACTTGAGAACCTACTGGCTAATGTTCTTCCGCCAGAACTGTTTCAGATGCAGTATAGCTTCAGTAATGGAGAAATGGTGGACGCTATTGTTAAGGTGGGTGATTTTATCATTCCCATTGACGCGAAGTTTTCTTTGGATAACTACAACAAAATGGCCGAAAGTAGCGATGCCGAGGCGATTAAAGCCCTGGAGCAAACATTCAAGAGCGACATTAAAAAACGCATCGATGAAACTGCAAAATACATACGTCCCAACGAAGCCACCACCGACTATGCCTATATGTTTATCCCTGCCGACGGGCTATATCAAGACTTGCTAAACAGTAGGGTAGGAACCTTGCAAATTAACTCCCGTGACTTAGTGTCTTATGCCTACGAAAAAAAGGTGATGATTGTATCGCCCATGAGCCTGTTTCCGATGCTCCAAATTACAGTAAAGGCTTTGCACAACCTTAAAATCGAAAATTCCATCCAAGATATTCTGAAAAATGTAACCAAGCTTTCCAAGCACCTTAATGCTTTTGAAGATGTACATGGCCGCTTAGGTAGATCGATAGGTACTGTAGTCAATCAATACAACGACTCATCTCTAGAGTTTAGAAAAATAGATAAGGATATTATTCGTATTGCGGGTGAAGAAAACGCCCTTGACTACCAGCTTAATACAATCGACAAGCCTGCGGCTGAGGAATGATATTTCTGGAAATATCACGTTAAAAACAGCTGTGCTACGACCTAGCGTTATTAACTTCAATCCAATACCCATTTGGGTCCTGAAAATAAACTTGTTTAATTCCATCATTGCGCACGTAATCTTTGTTTGGGCTATTGGGCCAATCTGAATAGGGGATATCCAATTTATTGAGATGCTGGACAAATGCATCAAAGCTAGATGTGGACAGCGCAAAATGAACAGCCTTATTTGTTTTTATTTCAGCCTCTGGTCTGGGTATAAGGTGCAACTGTTTGTTTTCGCCCAACAACAACCACCTTGTTTTGGAGTTTGATGCGGTATTTTCGATTTCCGTTAAATCAAACACTTGCTGATAAAAGCGCACCGACTTAGCTACATCCCGAACACTTAAGGAGATATGGTCAAAAGTAAATGAATTCATGTATGCGTACTCAGATATAAACTGCTGCCACAATTCCAGACTAACGCCAACCTTTATGCCAACTGAAGACGTTTTGCAGCAAAACGATATCCAAATAACAATACGGCACTAAAAAATAAATCACCAATAATGGAGTAGCCAAAAAATGGAAGCGCAAGGGTAAAACAGGCGGTAAACCCTTCGACTGTATTAGGGTAATACAAAAACCAAACGCCTAAGTTGGTTACCACAAAAAACAATAGGCTGCTTAATAGTACTGTCCCAACATTCATTTTTTTTAAAATAAACCCAAGGCTTGTAATCCCAACAAAAGCCAAATAGACAATGGGACTAATCATCGAAAAGCCTAAAAAGACATCCGTTACCAACATGGCCAAAATAGGCATGAGTATAGCCCAGTGCTTTCGTCCAAAATGCGTTCCAGCAAATAAAGCCACAGCCGTTATGGGTGCAACATTGGGAGGGTGAGGGAATAAACGCACCAATGCAGCTACAATAATAAAGCTTATGAGTACGCGTTCTTTTTTGCTAAAGGGCATTATATTTTATTAAGATACAAAGGTACATATTTTTCAATAATCCCTTTATTTTTATGGTTAAATCCTTAATTTTGCAATAGCTTTTAGGTTCTTCCGCATGCGAAGATGAAAAGGGAAAAAGGTGTAAGGCCTTTGCTGTTCCCGCAACTGTAAGTACTGCAACGCTCAATGCTTCAACCACTGTCCGCCTCGGCGTATGGGAAGGTTTTTTGAGTAGTACGAGTCAGGAGACCTGCCTAAGAGATTCATGCTGTGCGTGTTCGGGATAAGCACTATAGGTTCATTATTATAACAACTTAACCATGCGATATTTATTAGCAGCAGTGCTATTATGTACAAGTACCGTCCATGCGCAAGAGCAATTGGACGAAGTAGTCGTTTCGGATTCACGTATTTCGAAACTTAGAAAAAACAGCGGCAAGGCCGTTGTGCGTATTACGGCTCAAGATATAAACCAAAATAGAGGTTTGTCCTTGGCGCAATTACTCAACCAATATGCAGGTATTTACATTTCTGGTGGACAACAACATCCAGGACAAAACCTGTCTTATTTTATTCGTGGCGGAAACAATAGGCAAGTACAGGTACGCATAGATGGCGTAGTTGTGAGCGACCCTTCACAAATCGAATCGGATTTTGATTTGCGTTTAGTTGCTCTTGACCAAATTGCTTCTATTGAGGTGGTCAAAGGCGCATCGAGTAGCTTGTACGGCAGCGGAGCTGCTACAGCTGTCATCAATATCACTACAATAAAAGAGCATACAAAAAAAACTAAGTTGACGTTAACCCAAGAGTGGGGAACACAAAATACACATGACCAAAAGTTGGGCAGTTTATCTGATGTGCAAAAACAATTTGTGCAATTGCAGCGAACTGTGGGAAAAATAGGCTTAGGAGCCTCTATTCAGCGACTCAGTTCAGATGGGATGTCATCGGTTGAGGGAACAGAAAACGATGCCGTTAAAAAGGAAAATATTCAGTTTCGTGTACAAAGTAAGTACAGCGATCCCTGGGCTTGGTCTGCTTACTTACACCGTGATGTATTTGATGCAGATTACGACAGTACATTCCCCAGTTTCGCCGATGCAGCATATTCGTTTACAAGCGAACAGCAACGCCTTGGCTTTTCTCCATCGTATTCTTCTGGAAAATCTCGTTTTCGGCTGGATGTAGCTAGGCTAGACACACACCGAAAATATACAGACGGCTTTCCTTCTAAGTATACATCGGCACAACTCACTTCTGAGTTGACTTGGCGTTACAGCGTTTCTGAACAACTAACGTTGTTGAGTGGTCTTTTTTATCAAGATGTTGAATCAGATTTTAAAAACGATTTTTCATCTGAAGCTTACACACACGACAACCTAGCATTTTTTACCAGTGCAAACTGGCAACACCCCAGAGGATATGCATTTCAGCTTAGCGCCCGCAACACTGCGCATAGCGAATTTGGTTCGCACCAGACTTTTACGCTCAATCCCTTTTATGTACACAATCAAGATTCTGGCGGACACCTTAAGATTTTCGCTTCTTGGGCTACCTCCTTTATTGCACCATCTCAGTATAAGTTGTTTAGTGCCATGTATGGAAATGTGAATCTAGTGCCAGAAGAAAATAAGACTTTTGAGCTAGGGTTGGAACAGGTTTCCACAAATAGCCGATTGACAGTTGTCGCTTTTCAACGCAAAGAGGAAAACTTTATAAACTTTGTGTCCTTACCTAACTTTTTAGGTCAGTATAGGAATCAATTGGGCATTACTAAAGTACGAGGTGTTGAGGTAGAATTGAGCTGGCAAAAACAAGAATGGGATATTAGTGGAAATTATACGTTTACTGAAAAATTGAAGCAAACGTCGCTGCGTTTGCCCAAGCATGCAGCGA
>JAHEKR010000044.1 GCA_024638225.1 Flavobacteriaceae bacterium | reverse complement strand
AAAGTACGAGGTGTTGAGGTAGAATTGAGCTGGCAAAAACAAGAATGGGATATTAGTGGAAATTATACGTTTACTGAAAAATTGAAGCAAACGTCGCTGCGTTTGCCCAAGCATGCAGCGAATGTTAATATTCAATACATAACTACGAATACACAATGGGGATTGCATTGGCGACATACAGGCGCCCGGTATGATATGAATCCATCCTTTGTGCAGGAAAAATTAAACGCATATGCTCTTGTAGATGTTCGTGTAGCTTTTCCAAATTTTGTTGGGAACACAATAGCGAGTTTATCGGTGACCAATTTGTTTGATACTGACTACATTGAAGTATTTGGATTTACTACTTTGGGACGAAACCTAAACCTATCCTTAAGTTATCGCTTTTAGAAAGTACTATTCGGGAATGTAGATCGCTTTGCCTTTTTCGAGCTGAATTTCAAAAAGGGTTGTAGACAGATTATTTGTTTTTGGTCCTTCGCCACCTGAGGTTTGTCCACTAATATAATCGAGAGCTCTTTTGAAAAGTGGCTCAGTTACATCACCCAATACACCCAAATTGGCAATATCCTCACCGATGCTCACATCTGGTGTTAGCCCATTGGCATAATCGCTCAAGCCTAGGCTGTTAAAGTATTTAAAGACGATGGGTAATAGCATATACGTATGGTTGGGGTTTTTGGTTTTGTTGTCATCTATGTAATCATAAATGGGTATAGATCCCACATTTTTTCCGTAGGTAGTACCTCCGATTTGAACCGTTGTGATGTGGGGTGCCAAACCATTTATAAGCATCTCGCTGGCTGAAGCGCTACTCCTTGTTGTGAGAAAAAGAACTCTTGAGAGACCTAATGTAAAATTACTCTCAATATTGAGCGTCACATTATTTTCGCTAAGCTTATCGTTGTATTCAAGCGTTCCGTAGACTTTTCCTGAATGTTCTCCAGCGATTAGTCCAGCAAGTTTTTGTGAGGTGCTTACTCGTCCGCCAGAATTATAGCGCAAATCAACCACCAATTCATCAATTTGCTGTGTTGCAAAATCATCAAAGGCAGCAGTCAAGTCGCCTTCTTGATCAGCATTAAAGCCGTTATACATCAAATAGCCCACCTTTTTGCCATCATGGCTTATCACTGAGGATAAATAAAGTTCTTTTTCTGTTTGTTCGGTATTGACAAGATCAATGGTCGTTCCAGATGGCTGTATTTGATTGCCGCTAATTGTTGCCAGTTCAATGGAGTAAGTTGCTTTATCAGTAGCAAATAAATCGCTATAGTTATCAATAGTGAGTGCAACCCCATCAACATGGGTAAATAAATCTCCACGCTCTATTCCCTTCTGTGCAGCGTCTGTATCAGGAAGCACATAGCGCACATAGCCAAAAACACCATTGTCGGAGTTTGAGTAGCGAACCAAGCCGTATTTCATGCCATTTGTTTTAATTACGGAATTAAGTTGTTTTTCAAACGAAATGTAGTCATCCGATATGACGCTAAACCTATCTTCACCAAACAACAGCTTTGCAAACAAGACTTCGGGACCACTAAACGATTGTAAAAAATCAGTGTACTCTTTGTCGTTACTGAACTTATCATCTGCCAACTCGGGAACGTCTTTTTGCCAATAGTAGCCCAAATTCATTACTTTATAGACAAAATCTTCAACTTCCAAATTTTCCTCGGGCGTAACAAAAACAGTATCATCAGCGTCTTCTTTGCAACCGAGTATAAATAAAAATAAAATAAATAAATACGATTTTTTCATAGGTTTGGAGTATCAGGTTTTAGCTAAAGTATAAAAAATCTTTTATTCATCTTGTAACAAGCTCATTGAGCAATCGTTAATAAGACAAACGCCCAATAAACCTCCGTCTGAAGCTATGGATGAACGTAAATTCTTAGATCGAATCTTGACTGTGCAAGACAGTATGTTTCGATTAGCCAAAAGGCTGCTGACATCCACTGAAGAAGCCGAAGATGCGGTGCAGGAAGTATTGACCAAATTATGGGAAAAAATGAATAGAACAGCAACATTAACAAACCCTGAAGGCTATGCGATGACCATGACCAAGAATTACTGCTTGGATCGCCTAAAGTCAAAGCAAGCAACTGAGCTACGACTGGTCCATGTGCATCAATACAAGGCATCCCCTTCGCTTGATCAGCAAATCAATCATCGGGACAGTGTTGCACTCGTATATACGATAATGAAGTCTTTGCCAGAACAACAACAATTAATTGTCCAATTACGGGATGTTGAGCAATACGATTTTGAAACTATTGCAGCTATAGCGGAAATGTCTGAAGGTGCGGTTCGTGTTGCCCTATCACGCGCCAGAAAGGAAATTAGAAAACAACTCATTAAAGCACATGATTATGGAATTGAAACAGGTTCATAAGTTAGTAGATCGCTTCTTTGACGGAGCGACCACTCTTGAGGAAGAAAAGCACTTGATGTCTTACTTTTCACAAAAAGATATCGATCCAATTCTTCGTGCCTACCTGCCCTATTTTAAGGCTACGGCACAAGACCGCAAGCAAGTCTTGAACAAACCCCTTTCGCCTGTTTCGAATAAACGAAAACCATGGATTCGTATAACTGCCATTGCAGCTTCGTTTTTGGTGGGCTTTTTTGTGTTACAACAACTCCAGAAGCCCGCTCCTCCAACAGCAGAAGAGTTGGTATTTGAAGAATTTAAAGCAAATATGTATATGGTATCTCAGCAGCTTAACAAAGGCATGCAAGGTGTCGCTTACATGGAAACACTAAACACAACAACAAATAAATACATTAAAACCGACTAACATGAAAAAGAAAATAACACTATTTGTCCTTGTACTAGCCTCTATGGCTTGGGGACAAGATGTATTTGAAAAGTACGAATACGATGATAACGTAACCTATTTTTCAATCAGCCCTAAGATGTTTCAAATGCTTGCAAAGCTCAGTATTGAAACCAATGACCCAGAAGCCGACCAGTATATTTCAATGGTTCAGAAGATAAAATCCTTTAAGGTAATTACTACTGAAAACGAAGGTGTTGGTGAAGATATAAATGGCTGGGTTACTAAGTACATCAAAGCTCGTAAGCTAGAAGAGTTGATGCGTGTTCGCGACAAGGAAGCTCATGTAGATTTTTATATTAAATCAGCAGATGATAACCTTGTCAAAGAGTTACTTATGTTTGTTTCCGAGATCAATAAGGAACAAATTAATTTAGGTAAGCGATCACCAGAAACAGTGCTACTCTATCTAAGTGGAGAAATAGATTTGGCGCAAATTTCTAAGCTTGTCAATGAGATGAATCTGCCCGGAGGCTCACAGTTGGGCAAATTAAACGAACAATAAGATGAAAAAGTTCTTGATTTTACCACTTCTAGCTCTGTTGTTTTACTGTTCCTCATCGCCATCTATTCAGCAATACTTTGTTGAAAAGTCCGAAGACCCTTCGTTTTTACTTGTCGATATTCCAACCTCAGTTCTTGGCGTTGAAGAAGCAATATTAAGTGATGAAGAAAAAGAGGCACTCGCATCTTTTCAAAAATTAAACCTTTTATTGTTTCGTAAAACAGAAGCAAATGCAACTCAATTTCAAGATGAGTTAAAAGCTGTTAAAGCGATTTTAGACGATCAGCGCTTTGATCCACTATTCATACTTAACGATACGTCATATACAGGAAAGCTATTGCTTCAAGGAAGTGTAGAAAGACCAGACGAGCTTATTTTCTTTGGTTCCGCAAATGAAGGGTTTGTTGTGGTGCGTCTTATCGGACGCAAAATGCAAGTCGAAAAAGTAGTTTTGCTCGCTACTGCTTTGCAACGAGAAGGGGCTTTTAAAAATGCCGCTGAGACACTAGAAGGAATGTTCTAGATTCCAGTATAGTTTTCGGGTTTAAGTGTTGAAAGCTCCGCTTTCACTTGCTCATCTACATCTAATGTTTCAATAAACACCCGAATAGATGCTGCGTCAATATGCGCATTTGTCCGTGTAAGTGCCTTAAGGGCCTCATAGGGTTTTGGATAACCTTCACGACGTAAAATTGTTTGGATTGCTTCGGCGAGCACTGCCCAATTGTTATCCAAATCTTGTTGGATTTTTTCTTTATTGACAACCAACTTCCCTATCCCTTTTATCAGGGATTCAAAGCTGATTATCATATGTGCCATTGGTACTCCTGCATTGCGCAGCACTGTACTGTCTGTCAGGTCTCTTTGTAATCTAGAGATGGGTAATTTTTCGGCTAGATGTGCCAATACAGCATTCGCCATTCCTAGGTTGCCCTCTGCATTTTCAAAATCGATGGGATTGACTTTGTGTGGCATCGCCGACGAGCCAACCTCTCCATCTTTGATTTGCTGTTTGAAGTAATCCATAGAGATATAGGTCCAAATATCACGAACAAAATCTATAAGGATGGTATTGATTCGTTTTTGCGCATCGCAAAAAGCAGCAAAGTGATCGTAATGCTCAATTTGAGTGGTTGGAAATGAGTGCTGAAGCGCCAGTCTTTGCTCAACAAAGGAGGTACCAAAGGCTTTCCAGTCTATGTTTGGATAGGCAACGTGGTGTGCGTTGAAGTTACCAGTAGCTCCACCAAATTTTGCAGCCATGGGAATACCACGCAACAACCTAAGCTGTTCTTCAATTCGTACTTTAAAAACACGTATTTCTTTGTCTAGTCGTGTTGGTGATGCTGCTTGCCCATGCGTGCGAGCCAACATCGGTATGCCAACACTCTGCTCAATGAGATCATCCAAAGAATCCAAAACATTTTGTAAGGTTGGAATGTATATCGCCTCATGCGCCTCTTTGATCAACAGGGGTATGGCGGTGTTGTTAATATCTTGCGAGGTCAAACCAAAATGTATAAACTCTTTGTATTGGCCTATGGCTAGCTCATCAAAGGTTTGTTTTAGGAAGTATTCTACTGCTTTTACATCGTGGTTGGTAACTTTCTCAATGTCTTTTATTTGTTGTGCTTGGTCTAAGCTGAGGTGTTGGTAAACACTGCGTAAATCTTCAAAAATCGAACTGGGAAAATCGCTGAGTTGTGGAAGCGGTAATTCACAGAGTGCAATAAAATACTCTACTTCAACTCGAACTCGATATTGAATCAAACCAAACTCAGAATAATAAGGACTAAGAGGCTTAGTTTTGATGCGGTAGCGACCATCAACAGGTGAAATCGCGCTTAATTTGTTTAGTAGCATAGAAGCAAAACGCAAATGTATTGATTTTAAGCGATATTCGATAAATCAACTCGGTAGAATTGTAGTTAAAGAGGGCTATCTGTTTAGGACTTTGAATTCTTCATAACATCCACTAATGGCTTCTAGTATTTGGAGGTCGTTAGCTTGCTTAATAAAACCATCAGAAAAATTACATTTTCGGAGTATTTCGTCTAGGTCGACACGGTCAATTTGTAGTAGCTCTTCCAGTGTCTTTCGATCGTACTTAACAGCGAGTAGATCTCGAAGTTCGTTGTTCGCGCGAACCTTTTTTAACTTTCTAAGTTCGTTAGGCTTACTCCCAAAAATGTTGTACAAGAAATCAGCTGGATTATTAAGTGCTTGCAAGACACGCATGGCAGCTCCTGGCGCTCTTCTTCCTCCCTCATAACCCCCAGATGGAAGTCCAGGAATATTATAACGCCTCGACCGATTAATCGGCACATTTCGAGCATCTATATCTAGATATCCCGTAAGTTGATATGGGCGTACTACTACTTCCTCAAGAGCTAGTGCTAATTCTGTAAGTTGAAAACGTGTATTTGGGTAGCGAATTAGATCATTTGACACACGAATTTTTATGGATTTATACCCCAGATAGGACATGTACAGCGTGTCGTTTACTTCCGCATCGATAATAAACTTACCCTCCTTATCCGTTATGGCCATCGTTACTTTATTTAAATTAATAACATGAACTGTTGGGATGGGTTTCTGATCTGCTGCATTTTCAACAACGCCAATAACTTCTTGACCATACGTAAGCGTACAGCAAAACAAAACAAAAATAAGAAGTGTATAAAGTTTACTCATACAGTACTACAAACTAAGTGCATTACAATTTGCTCTGCAATCTTTTGACTAAAAATTAACATTATGTTAGATGTTTTAGGTGTTCATGCAGTTTTGCTATTGCTCGACTTCGATGGCTTAAGGACAACTTAATTTCTCGCGCCAACAGACCAAAGCTCTTGTCGTACCCTTCGGGAATAAATAATGGGTCGTAGCCAAAGCCAGCTGTTCCAGAACATTGGGATGCAATGTGCCCGCGAACAATCCCTTCAAATAGCAACTCTTGTTTTCCATCTGTGTAAGCGATTACTGTGCGAAACTGAGCCGATCTGTTTGTAATTCCACGAAGCGCCTTGAGTAACTTTTCGTTGTTTTTGTCGTGATTTTTGTCTTCACCCGCGTAGCGTGCAGAAAATACACCTGGCGCACCATCAAGTGCATCCACTTCAAGTCCACTGTCATCAGCAAATACAGGGGTTTTAAACACAGCGTACACAGATCTAGCCTTTAGCAAGGCATTTCCCGTCAAGGTTTTTTCAGTTTCCTCAATCTCCTCCGTGTACTTCAATGCGGCAAGACTTTGGATCACAAATCCAGGAAAAACGGAGCGCACTTCTTCAAGCTTATTTTGATTATGTGTTGCAAAAATTAATTTTTTCATTCGTGATGATAAGGTTCGTTGTGAAGAATACTAAATGCTCGATACAATTGTTCAACTGCAAAAATACGGACCATTTGGTGAGAAAAAGTCATTTTCGAGAGCGCGATTCGATGTTGCGCTCTTTCGTATACCGATTCTGAAAAGCCATAAGGTCCTCCAACAACAAAAACCAAGTTTTTGATGCCTGTATTCATTTTCTTTTGAATGAAGGCTGCAAATTTTTTAGAGCTAAGCTCTTGTCCGCGTTCATCAAAGAGAACCAAAATATCAGTCGGAAGAAGATGCTTGTGTATTTTCTCAGCCTCTTTTTCTTTTTGCTCCTGTACCTTGAGATTCTTGGTGTTTTTTAGCTCCTGCAGTTCAATCCAATCAATCCTAATGTAATGCTTTAGGCGCTTGAGGTATTCGGGTAACCAAAGGTGTAATGCCGGGTGGTTTGTTTTGCCGACACATAAAACTTGAATTTTCACTTCGTAAAGGTATACATTCTATTTATCGCTTGCATGATATTGGTTACCTTAGCCCTATGCAAAAACCAATGCGCCCATTTTCAAGACATCCCATGGTAGCTTGGATGCACCGCATCCGCTTTGGAAGCGAGCCTTCTATTTCGTTGTATCAAATTCTAGAATTATATGGTTTGGGTGTGCTAAAAGGTGCATTAACTACTCGCGCCAGCAGTATAGCGTTTAGCTTTTTTATGGCCCTTTTTCCTTTTTTGCTTTTTGTGTTAAACCTAATTCCATTTATACCTCTTGCAGATATTGAGGCCACTTTTTCTGAATTATTGATTTCTACAGTACCAGCAGATATACAAACCCTGATAACCGATATCCTTAGCGATATACAAAACAAACCTCGTGGAGGTTTATTGTCCTCTACTTTTTTACTTTCTATTTTTTTGATGGGGAATGGTGTCAATGCCGTTTTTGGAGGATTTGAGGATTCCATTCATGTAGATTTTGGACGTAATTTTTTACGACAGTATTTGTATGCTGTTTTTGTGGGAATTCTTTTGGCAATACTGTTACTTGTTTCTGTTGCGGGATATTTATTTTTTGAGCTAATGGTTCAAGAGTCATCTCTTTGGGAAATTCGCGTCAGCCCATGGCTAAGAAGTTTGTTTTTTGTTTTTATGTCCTATTGGATAAGTGCATTACTCTTTTACTTTGCCAGCACTAAAGGTAGTGGAAGAACTCTTTTTTCTGCAGGTGCTTTGGTCACTACATTATTGTTTATGCTAACCTCATATGGGTTTACTCTATACTTAGATTATTTTGCAACCTACAATCAGCTTTACGGGTCAATAGGTGCAATTCTAATTCTGATGCTTTACATTTGGTTAAATGCTAATGTGCTTTTGCTCGGTTTTGAACTTAATGCAGCCATTGGAAAACTAAAACAGGATTCTTGATGCCTTTTTTTCTCGATGTAGTCCTTCCGCTTCCGCTGAACAATAGCTATACTTATGCGATTACCCAAGCTGAGGCTTCTGTTTTGGTTCCAGGCATGCGCGTTGTTGTTCCTTTTGGTAAACGAAAAATATATACATCTATTTCCCTTAAAGTTCATCAGCAAGCTCCTGAAACATATACGCCCAAGCAAATCGACAGTATTATCGACCAATATCCAATTATTCCACAATTACAACTATCGTTTTTGTCTTGGATAGCTTCCTATTATCAAGCGCCACTGGGTATTGTAGTACGAACAGCACTTCCCTCAGCTATGCTCCTAGAAAGCGAAATGGAAATGGTGACGCACCAATGGACAGCTATTACTCCTTCGCTTTCCAAACATGCACAGCAACTACTTCAACAGTTGGAACAAAACGCAACCTACTCCTTGGCACAGGTACAACAACTTTTATTGCTAAAAAATCCATACCCTGTACTTCATGAATTAACTACTGCTGCTTATGTTTCGCTAAAGGAAGAGGTGTACGCGCGTTATCAACCCAAATTAAAAACAGAGATATGCCTAGATCCAGCGTACAAGCATGAGGATGCGCTGAGAGATCTTATGAGCTCATTGGCAACTAAACCCAAGCAATACAAAACGCTATTGACTTTTTTGCAACAAAAAGCACCAGTGTGGTCTCCAGCATTTTCTGCCCTAGATACGGTAAGTATTTCTTCTTTAAATACTCTTGTTAAAAACAACGTATTACAAAAACACAAACGCGCTGTGGATCGTTTGCCAGCCAAAATAGAGCAAGACAGCCCACTTTCGCCATTAAGTGTTTCGCAGAAAAAAGGAATAGATTCCATTGAACAGCAATGGAATACCAAAGATGTGGTGCTGCTACACGGTGTCACGGGTTCGGGAAAAACAGAGGTCTACATGCATCTTATAAAAAAGCAGCTGGATGCTGGAAAGCAGGTGTTGTATCTTGTTCCAGAAATAGGGCTGACCACCCAGCTTATGCATCGTCTACATTCTTTTTTTGGTGCTTACCTGGCTGTTTATCACTCTCGATTTAGTCCTTTGGAGCGCACTGAAGTTTGGCAAAAAACAAACCAAAAAAAGTCAGAAGCTCAACTTATTTTGGGAGCACGATCGGCAGTTTTTTTGCCTTTTCAAGACTTGGGTTTGGTGATCGTTGATGAAGCCCACGAAACATCATTTAAGCAATACGATGCAAGCCCTAGATATCATGCCCGAGATGCAGCTATGGTGCTGGCGCGTATGTATGGTGCAAAAGTAATATTGGGTACCGCTACACCAAGTTTGGAAAGTTATCGTCATGCAGCGACACAAAAATACGGCTTGGTTACACTGACAAAGCGGTTTAAAGAAGCAGCTATGCCCGAAATTTCCTTTATTGACTTGACAGATGCTTACCGTAAAAAGCAAATGCAAGGGCATCTGGCGCAAGCACTTGTCCACGAAATATCGGAAACCTTAGCTGCCAAGCGACAAGTGTTACTTTTTCAAAATAGACGTGGATACGCTTCTTTTATTGAATGTAGTCAGTGCGCTCATGTACCCCAATGCCCAAGCTGCGACGTAAGTTTGACCTATCACCAAGTACAGCGCGAACTCAGATGTCATTACTGTGGACATACTGATCAATACACAGCTGCATGTACCGCTTGTGGTACGGTTTCGCCGCGAACACAAGGCTTAGGCACTCAACAATTAGAAGAAGAAATCCAACTTCTTTTTCCCACTGCTCGTGTGGCTCGTATGGATTTGGATACAACTCGAAGCAAAAAGGCACACGAAAAGCTCATCAACTCCTTTTCCTCCGGTGCATTAGATATCCTAATTGGGACACAAATGATTACCAAAGGTTTGGACTTCAAGCACGTGACATTAGTTGGCGTGCTATCTGCCGATAGTTTTTTACATTTTCCTGACTTTAGGGCACATGAGCGTGCCTTCCAAGTATTGACTCAAGTTGCAGGCCGCGCGGGTAGGATAGGAGAACCAAGCAAGGTGTTGATTCAAACATTCCAACCGAACCATCCTGTTTTAGCCTTTGTCAAGGCGTATGATTATCCTTCCTTTTATGCACAACAAATACAACAACGCGAGCAATTTGCTTATCCACCTTACACGCGCATTATCCGTATTGAATTGAAATGTAAAAACATGTCAACCTTAATCAGTGCTGGTGATTGGCTTAAGAAGGGTTTACAAGAGCGATTTCCTCATGTTCTCGGACCTGTTCCCCCTGTAGTAGCTCGTGTGCGGAATTATTACATACTGCATACACTGATTAAATTACCGTTGAATGGCTCACAATCTGCTGCGAAGAAAAGGTTAGGTGCATTGCTGCATAGTTTTGCGCAGATAGGCAGTTTTAAGCAAGTACGCACAGCAATTGATGTAGATCCACAATAGGATGCTTATTTATTAAGATCTCGTTTATTCGCCTGATAGTTTACCCATTCAATGTCTACGTAGTCCGTTGTGGTTTGACCATTGCTTGTTGCGTAAACTCCAAGATGAGCCCCTGTAAACCCTTTGCTTAGCAAGTGATGTGCCTCAGTACTGGCAAATAAGATAGCCTCTGAGTTGTCAATGGAGTAATGATAGTGGTATTGGTTTTCTTTTGAGCTTACAGAAAGCGTTATGGTTCCTGTGTAGTTTTTTATTTGTTCTTGGCGTACAACTAATTCATTGGGCAATTTCATGCTAACTTGTAACACATACTTTTCTTGCTGTTTCCTTATGGTGTATTGGATGTAATTGTTGTCTTTTTGAAAGAGTACTAAACCAACATCAACATTATTTTTTTTGGGAGAAAAACGCATACGAGCAGAGAACTCAAAATCACTTTCCGTTTGTTTGATGCCCATAAAATGCGCTCTTTTTCTAGGCGAAATAATATTTGGGTGTGCGTACAAACGCATTTCGTTTTGTTCGTTGTTTAATTCATACATTCGACTCATTGGCACTCGGACAAAGGTCCATTGAAGATCTAAGGCTTTTTTATCAAAGTCATCCTTAAAACTTGTTGATTTTTGGCTAGTTACAGTTGAAAATATTTGTGGATTGAGTCGTTCTATTTTTCCTGTTTCGGGTGCTATAACTGGCCAAAGATATTTTGTGTCGTAGGGTTCACGCTCCCAAATTACGGGCGCAATATGCGTTTCTCGACCCATATTTGATCTCCTATTTAGGTCACCCCTTATCCCAAGCAAAACCACATACCAACGACCATCAGCTAGTTCGATGAGATCACCATGCCCAGTGCTGTTGATCCAATTGTCATAGGAAAGTTGTCTGGCACTAAGAATGGGATTTCGTTTGTTTGCCGTATAGGGTCCTTGAATGCGGTCGCTTTTGGCAACCATGACAGCATGGTTATAACTTGTCCCCCCTTCGGCGATCATAAGGTAGTAGTTGTTGTCTTTTTTATAAATATGGGGTCCTTCTGCCCAAACACCACCGCAGGCACCGCGCCACAAAAAATGACGTTCCCCTTTAAGAGAAAAGTTGTTTACATCAAGTTCTTGAATCCATATTTCGTGTTCTCCATCAAATGCTTTGTTTTTTGGCTCATGCATTCCTATGTACCATACGGTTCCGTCGTCATCAAAAAATATATCTGGGTCTATGCCAGGCGCCCCCTCAATTAGATGCGGATTAGACCAAGGCCCTTCTGGGTTTTCTGCTGTCAGTATAAAACTAGTTGCACCGGTTTTTTTAGTTTCAGGATCTTTATACACATTGGTGGTAACTAGGTAAAAAGTACCATCGAAGTATCGAAATGATGGAGCATAAATCCCTCCATTTGCTTGTACATCAAGCAGGTTAATCGCACCATTTACCTGTTCTTCTCTGTTTAATCCATGACCAATTAGGTCCCAGTTCACCAAGTCTTTGCTTTTATGAATGGGCAAACCCGGAAAGTATTCAAATGAGGAGTTTGCCATGTAGAAAGTGCCATCTACGTAGCAAACAGATGGATCAGGATAGCCACCTGCCAATATGGGATTGGTGAAAGTTTGCGCTTGAACAATGGAAGTCAACAGCGATAAAACGAATAAAAAAAGAAGTTTACTTCTCATGGTTTAAGGAAAATTTGTCCTACGAAAATAGCCTAAGATTTAGATATCGAAAAAGTTAGCGTCAACAATTGTGCTTTTCAGGTTTGTCGAACAACATAAAATACGTATTTTCGCTGCCCAATTAAATAATTTATTTATGAATCATTACGAAACTGTTTTCATATTGAATCCCGTTTTATCTGAAGATCAGGTAAAGGAAGCAGTAGAAAAGTATGTGACGTTTATTACGTCACGCGGCGGAGAAATCATCGCCAAGGAGGATTGGGGCTTGAAAAAGTTTGCCTATCCTATTCAAAATAAGAAGAGTGGTTTTTATCACTTGCTCGATTTCACACTAGATGGTGAGGCCATAGGCCCTTTTGAAGTAGAGTTCCGCCGTGACGAACGCATCATGCGCTTTCTAACGGTAAAACTAGACAAGCACGCAGAGGCTTGGGCTGTAAAAAGAAGAGAACGTTTAACTGAAAAAGCATAAGTTATGTCTATCGAACAAGAAAGTAAAGGCGGAAAACAGGGGGAAATCAGATACCTAACTCCCCTAGATATCGAAACCACTAAAGCAAAAAAGTACTGTCGCTTTAAGCGATCAGGGATCAAGTATATTGATTACAAAGATCCAGACTTTTTATTAAAGTTTGTCAATGAGCAAGGGAAAATCTTACCTCGCAGATTGACAGGAACATCACTAAAATATCAACGTAAACTATCTGTTTCTATCAAACGTGCACGTCACCTGGCATTAATGCCTTATGTAGCAGATTTATTAAAATAATCGTCATGGAACTTATTTTAAAACAAGACGTTGAGAACCTAGGGTTCAGAGACGATATCGTAACAGTAAAAAACGGTTATGGGCGTAACTTTTTAATTCCACAAGGATTAGCTGTTCTCGCTACCGCTTCTGCTAAGAAGGTGTTAGCCGAAAATCTTAAGCAACGTGCTTTTAAAGAGCAAAAGCTAATTGAAGATGCTCAAAAACAAGCCAAGGCGCTGGAAAAGCTTTCTATTTCGATTGCTTCTAAAGCAGGTGCAGGCAACAAATTGTTTGGCTCTGTTGGAACCATTGATTTGGAAGCAGCGCTTTCCAAAGCTGGGCAACCGATTGACCGCAAATGTATTAAACTACCAGGTGGTTCTGTAAAGACCCTTGGGGAGCATACGGCCAACATTCGCTTACACCGCGAAGTATATGCATCCTTAACATTTGATGTAATTAAAGAGGCCGAAGCCACATAAGAAAGGTTTGTTTAAAAACAAAAAGCCGCTTTTGCGGCTTTTTTTCGTTTAAAACCGATATTTGCTTAAATTGTATCCATGGTTCAAAAACCCAGTATTCCAAAAGGCACACGCGATTTTTTGCCGGCCGACCTAGTACGTCAGGCTTACGTTTCTGATGTAATCAAAACTCATTTTCAACGCTATGGGTTTTTGCCTATTCAGACACCCGCCATGGAAAAGTCATCTACACTGCAAGGGAAGTACGGCGATGAGGGTGACCGTTTGATGTTTCATGTTTTAAACTCTGGGGAAAAAGTTAAAAAAGCGGACACAGAAGCTTTAGCAAATAATGCGCTAGGACGCTTTACGCAATCGATCTCCGAAAAGGCATTGCGTTATGACCTAACGGTTCCTTTTGCGCGTTTTGTAGCACAACATCAACACGAACTTAGGTTTCCGTTCAAACGCTATCAAATGCAAACTGTATGGCGTGCCGATCGACCACAACGGGGTCGTTTTCAAGAATTTACCCAATGTGATGCTGATGTGGTTGGTCCGATTGGGCCTGTCCTTGAGGCCGAATTTGTTCATCTTTTTGATGATGTATTTCATGGACTTTCACTAAAAGACTGCACCATTCGCATCAATCACAGAGGAATACTTGCTGGAATTGCAGCATATTTAGATGCGCCAGATCGAATTGTTGATTTTACAGTTGCTTTGGATAAGCTTGATAAAATTGGTGCCAAAGGAGTTGCTGAAGAATTGAAACAAAAAGGATTTTCGACGGCTTCAATTTCTAAATTGACCCCCTTGCTTTCCCTTTCTGGATCTGTTGCAGACCAACTCGACTCCTTGACTACGCTGCTTGCAGACCACCAACAGGCATTCGAAGGAATCGATCATTTACGAACTTTACTGTCGTTTATTTCTCCTTTGCGCGTAAGTCACCTTGCGTTTGATTTGACTTTAGCACGTGGATTGAATTACTACACAGGTATTATTTTTGAGGTATCGCCACCCCAACATATCCGTATGGGTTCTATTGGAGCTGGCGGTCGTTATGACAACCTTACTGAACTCTTTGGACTAAAGGGGATCAATGGTTTGGGAATCTCTTTTGGATTAGACAGGCTATGTTTGGTTTTGGAGGAATTGGACTTATTTCCAAAACACTTGGCGCAATCCATAGATATAGTTGTACTCCATTTTGGAGATGCGTATATGCGTGCTTTACTTCCTCATGTTGCTCGCTGGCGAGAAGAGGGTCTACGCGTGATGTGTTATCCAGTTGATCACAAGTTGAAAAAGCAGTTAAACTATGCCAATCAAATTGGATCTTCTTGGGTTGTTTTTTACGGTGAGGAGGAAATGAAAAAAGGATTGGTGTCTATAAAGAATATGGATACGGGTAGTTCAACTATGGTCAAGCCCGAATTTGTATCAACTAGTTTAGGGACTATCTAATTTCCTTAATTTCTTTTTCGATTTCATCAAGTTTGGCAAGCAAACTAGAAATAATTTCTTTATTGTTTTCTTTTTTTCCAGTTATTAACCAATCGATACTATGGTGTGGAAAATGTTCTTTGATACCGGTCATGACGTTATGACCAATTGTTGACTGTCTTCTCAAACAAGTCAATACAGAATTTTGCCCCACTCCAATCGTTCGTTCAAACTCAGAAATGGAAAGTCCTTCAAGCTTTAATATTTGACGTAATCTGTCATGTATTTCCATAGGTTAAAAGTAAATGGATACACGCAAAATATTTTTATAAAATTAATTCCTAGACCTTTAAATACACTAACATTTTTTTAAAAAAACATCTATTTTTAATAGGTACAGTTTTTGATAAAAAATTTTAATAAAAAAAGAAAGCCAAAATTTATGACGAGCCCAATAGTTTTTTTATCGGATATTTTATCCGACTTAAAGGTTTTTACCTCGCTATATAATGTCAACTAAAATCAGTAATTTTGCTTTCGCTAGAAAAGAAAATGAATAACATATTCAATGACATACATGTTTTATTTAGCAAAAAGCTACTAAAGGTTTTTGTGCTAACTGTCATGAGTTTTCAGCTCAGTGGTTTTTCGCTTGCGATGCTTCACATGGCCCATGGCGAAATAAGCTACTTTGCAGCAGAAAGTGAAGAACCAAAGCCTATTGAGGGAAATAGTATAGTCGATTTTTTGGAAGAAAGTAAGCTATTGACATCTGATTTTATAGTTACTTTTCTAGCTATAGAAAATCTTTCCATCACATATTACACGCAGCTTTTGTTTTCTGGGTGCTATATCCTTTTAGAGTCTCCTCCTCCACGCTGTGCGTAAGGTATTTTTTAGACTCATTTTCAAACATAAAAACAATTTATAAAATTCATTTTCATGAAAAAAGCATTTGCTCA
>JAHEKR010000038.1 GCA_024638225.1 Flavobacteriaceae bacterium | reverse complement strand
GCTTCACAATCAACGATAATTCAGCAAGTTGCTCTGTGTCTAGTGGTGCCGGCGCATCAATCATCACATCACGACCGCTATTGTTTTTAGGAAACGCAATATAATCCCGGATGGTTTCCTTACCGTCCAATATGGCCACCAAACGGTCAAAGCCCAAGGCAATGCCGCCGTGAGGAGGCGCACCAAACGTAAAGGCATCCATCAAAAAGCCAAACTGCGCCGTTGCTTCTTCTGGGCTAAAGCCCAATAAAGACAACATTTTTTCCTGGGTTTCCCGATCGTGAATACGAATAGAACCACCCCCAATTTCGTTCCCGTTTAACACCAAGTCGTAGGCTTGAGCCAATACTTCTGTGGGCTTGCTCTCCAGAATGGACAGATGCTCCGATTTAGGCGCTGTAAAGGGATGATGCATGGCATGCAAGTCGCCCGTTTCTTCATCTTCCTCAAACAGTGGAAAGTCCACCACCCATAAGGGTGCAAACTCTTTTGGGTTTCGCAAGTCTAATTCTTCGGCTAGTGCCATTCGAAGGGCACTTAACTGTGTTCGAGTTTTGTTCGTTTCTCCAGCCATGACGAGGATTAAATCCCCGGATTTTGCTTCGCAAGCTGTAGCCCAAGAAGCAAGTGCATCACTGTCAAAAAACTTATCTACCGAAGACTTGTAACTGCCGTCTTCGTTACATTTTACCCAGACCAATCCGTTGGCGCCAATTTGCGGACGTTTTACCCAGTCAATCCACGCATCTATTTGTTTTCTAGACCAAGTAGCAGCACCGGGAACTGCAATACCTACAACCAGTTCTTGGCTGTCAAACACACCAAAGCCTTTGTTTTGCGCCAAGTCATTAAGTTCTGTAAAGGTCATACCAAAACGAATATCCGGCTTGTCGTTTCCATAGGTTTTCATGGCATCCTCGTAACGTATCACAGGGAATGACGCAGGGTTAATGCCGTGAATTTCTTTTAGTAGATGAGACAACAGACCTTCAAAGCAGGCCATAATATCTTGTTGGTGTACAAATGATAACTCGCAGTCTATTTGCGTGAATTCAGGCTGGCGATCAGCGCGTAGATCTTCGTCTCTAAAGCACCTGACCAATTGGAAATACTTATCCATACCACCCACCATAAGCAATTGCTTAAATGTTTGTGGCGATTGAGGTAGTGCATAAAACTGCCCTTCATTCATTCTCGAAGGAACAACAAAATCACGTGCACCTTCTGGTGTAGATTTGATCAGGTAAGGCGTTTCAACCTCAATAAAATCATGTTCGGCAAGGTAGTTGCGAACCAGCAACCCAACCCTTGAACGAAACAACAGGCTGTTTTGCACAGGAGTACGGCGGATATCCAAATAGCGATACTTCATGCGCAGGTCTTCGCCACCGTCGGTTTTATCTTCAATGGTAAAGGGAGGTGTTTGCGCCTCATTCAGTACTGTTAATTCGGTCAGTAGTAATTCAATGTTACCCGTTTCCATATTTGGGTTTTTGGCTTCTCGCTCCAAAACAGTACCCTTGACCTGGATTACGGTCTCTCGACCGATTTTACGTGCTTTTTCTAAGAGTGCTGCCGAACAGCGTTCTTCGTCTAAGACCAATTGGGTGATTCCATAACGATCTCTCAAGTCAATCCACAATACAAATCCTTTGTCACGAACCTTAGCTGCCCACCCTGCTAGGGTAACTTCTATTCCGATATGTGTTTCACGTAACGCGCCGCAATGATGGCTTCTGAACATCCTTTAAATTTTTTCAAAAATAGGACTAATCTGCGATTAGCAGCTTAAAATTAAGACATTCCTTTTCAGCGACAAATGGGGCATGCGGGAGCCCAATGTTAATTTAATGTTAAGTAAAAGTAAATTTTTTGTATATTTGTACTGTTAATGTCTTAATAGACGCAAACTAAATACCATGAAAACATTCATTTTAACACTCGTTTTTTTAGCTGGAACAGCTGTTTTTGCACAAGAAAAAGAAGTAGTCCGAACAGATAAAACCGTAAAAATCAGTACTTACCACGACAATGGTGTATTGGCACAATCGGGTCATCAATTAAAAGGAAAAAATCACGGTATTTGGCAGTCTTACGATAACCAAGGAAACCGCATGACTATTGGTGAGTATACCAATGGCAAGAAAACGGGAACTTGGTTGTTTTGGATTGACAAACAAGTTGTTGAGGTAACTTATAAGGATAACCTTATTGCGGAAGTTTCCTACTGGGAAACAGACACAAAAGCAGTAGCCAACAATTAGTCACCAAAAGTTGTCTTCACTCGAATGGCAGCTCTTTTACTTAAAAAGAAAGTTACGGGAACAATTACCAATGTAAGAAAGGTTGCAAAGGTGAGTCCAAATATGACCGTCCACGCCAGTGGTCCCCAGAAAATTACATTTTCACCACCAAAATAAATTTGTGGGTCACCCGAAGCAAACAGACTAAAGAAATTGATATTTAGCCCAATGGCTAGTGGTATAAGCCCCAGAACCGTGGTGATTGCAGTCAATAATACTGGACGAAGGCGTGCTTTTCCACCTGCAACAATGGCGTCAAAAATGTCTTGTCTTGGAAGTAAATTATCGTCAGAGATATTGAGTGCCTCTCTTTTTCTGTCCAAAAGCAATTGGGTATAATCCAGCAGTACCACGCTGTTGTTTACCACAATTCCCGCCAGCGAAATAATCCCCATCATGGTCATGATGATGACAAAGGTCATATTGAAAAAAACCAGCCCCAGCATCACGCCTGTAAAGCTCATAAAAATGGAAAATAAAATAATGAGTGGTTTGCTCACCGAGTTAAACTGGAATACGAGCAACAACATAATCAGCAGTATAGCAAACCCTAAGGCTTTGGACAAAAACTGCATGTTCTTTTCTTGCTCGGCTATTTCACCTGTAAAGGTGTAGTCAATGTTTTTGGGCATATCAAAGCCTTGTAGTTGGGTTTGGATTTGCCCGACAATTTCATTGGCATTGTACCCGGGAAGTATAGCCGAGTAAACCGTAACCACACGTTTTAAGTTTTTGTGTTTGATAGCGCTATAACCGGCAATATTTTTTGCCTCAACAACAGTGGAAACAGGAATATTTTTGATTTGTCCTGAAGCCATATCGCGGAAACTGATGTTCTGATTAAACAAAGCCGAGGGATTGTATCGATCGGATTGCTGGAAGCGCACATTGATGTCGTAGTCTTCACCGTCTTTTTTATAAATACCTGCCTTTTCGCCAAATAGCGCACGCCTAAGTTGTAGACCAATCTGCCCTGCGCTTACGCCCAAACTTCCTGCCTTCCGCCTATCTACTGTTACTTGCATGCTGGGTTTGTTTCGATTGACATCTACTTTTAACTCTTCAATCCCAGGGATATTTTCTTTTATGACAAAGCTGCGCACATCGTTGGCAACGCGTATCAGCTCATCGTAATTTTCGCCGCTTAACTCAATGTTAATCGGGTAGCCCACAGGCGGTCCATTGGCATCCTTTTCTACAGATATACTGACACCGGAAAACTTGCCCTTAAACGCTTGCTGAACCTCGCTGCGTAGTACCTCACTAGAGAATCCCCGTCTGTACTTGTATTCGCGCATGGTAGCGGTAATTTTTCCACGATGAGGCATTTCGGCTTGCGAACCACTGTCGGTTTCTGGATTTCCTGCACCTGCGCCTACTTGCGATACTAGCGACTCTACCAAAAAGTTATACTCCCCGTCTAAGTACTTGGGGTTGTCCACTGTCTCAATCATGACCTGCTCAATAGCTTTGGTCATTTGGTTTGTTTTGTCAATGTCTGTTCCTTCTGGGTATTCGATATACACAATGATTTGGCTGGGCTCATTATCCGGAAAAAACTCCACTTTAGGACTAGCAATACCCACCAAAACAAAGGACAAAAACAAGAGTCCTATGGTACCAAAAACAACCGCATAAGCGCGCCATCCACGCATGGAAAACTGCAACAGCTTTTCATACCCACGTTCCAATCGATCTAGGAAAAATCGCTGAAATTTGTTTGCCAAATCTTTTATCAAATAGCGATACAACCAAAACAGCGCAAGAAGGGTAAGCAACAAACTACCAAATCCACGAGTGGAAGATGAAACGAGCATAAAAAATAAACCAGCACCGCCCATAGTGATGCTGAGGCGTATCAACCCTTTAAACGTCATGGTTTTTTCTTCAACATCCATAAATTGGGAGACCAACATGGAGTTAAATAAGAGGGCCACAAAAAGCGAGGACCCCAAAACTATAGAAAGCGTAATGGGGAAATAGATCATAAACTGCCCCATTATTCCAGGCCAAAATCCAAGTGGGATAAAAGCTGCTACGGTCGTAGCGGTAGAAATAATAATAGGATAAGCGATTTCACTAATTCCTTTTTTTGCAGCTTCAGTTCGCGACATGCCTTCCTTTTCAATGAGGCGATACACATTTTCGACAACCACAATACCGTTGTCAACGAGCATGCCAAGCCCCATTACAAGAGCAAAGAGCACCATGGTATTCATGGTGTAGCCCAAGGTTTGCAGTACAACAAAAGAGATAAACATAGACATGGGAATGGCAAAGCCTACAAAAAGGGCATTCCTAAAACCCAAGAAAAAAGTCAGTACCGTAACAACTAGGAGTACCCCAAAAAGTATGTTATTGACCAAGTCGTTTACCTGATTCAGTGTTAGCGATGACATATCGTTGGATATGGTAACGGAAACGTCTTCTGGGAAATCGTTGCTTTTGGCTTCTACTACCAATTCACGGATTTGCGTAGCCGCTTCGATTAGGTTTTTCCCTCCTCGTTTTTTTACATCCAACATGACCGTTGCTATACCAAAATCTCTGGCGTAACTTGTAGCATCTTGGTCTTTAAAGGAAATGGTAGCTAAATCGCCTAATAATACGGACCCTTTTTCTGTGGTTACTACAAAAGCCTTAAGCTGGTCGGGGGTGCTTATTTCGCCTACCAGGCGAATACTTCTGCGCTGTCCGCCACCGCGCATACTTCCTGCTGAGACGGTTGTGTTTTCGTTAGTAACACTTTGAATCACATCATTAAAGCTTACTTGTGATGCCATCATTTTTCGTGTGTCCACGGCAATTTCCACTTCTTTATCTTGAGCACCTCGGATATCAACTACCTTGATTTGATCTAATTGCTCGATACGATCTTGCAGCACCTCGGCATATTCTTTGAGTCGATCTGTGGGGTAATCTCCCTGAATACTCACATTGAGTATGGGCATTTCTTCCGAAAAATTTAGATTGAATACGGCGGGTTCGAGCTTTGCATTATTAAAGGTAGGCCAATCTTCGGATGCCACAACGGCATCGATTTCATCCTTTACCTTTTGCTTGGCAAGATCAACTTCAATCTCTTCATCAAATTCTATAGCAACTATGGCGTAATCGTCTTGAGAGGTGGAGGTAATTTCCACAATATTACTTATCCCTTTTACGCCTTCTTCTATGGGGTCAGTAACAAAGCGTTCGATATCTTCAGCCGTATTTCCGGGATAGGGCGTACTAATAAAAATGGTTGTTTCTGAAATTTCAGGGAAGTTTTCACGAGGCATGGTGACATAAGCCGTACCGCCAAGAAGTAAAAACACACCCATCAGCACATAAATAATGGTGCGATTGTTTATCGCCCATACCGATAGACCAAAGGTTTTATTGGATTTGTTTGTAGTGCTCATAGACTGTTTGTAACCTGAACGTTTTCATTCTCTTTGACCAATCGTGCGCCCTCATCGATAACTCTATCCGATACGCGAAGACCTTTCAAAATTTCTACAAATGCTCCTTCGACCAAGCCTGTTTGCACAAAGCGTTTTTCGGCTTTTTCGTCGCTGTTTACAACATAAACGTATTGGGCTCCATCAAAGTTTTCTGAAATAACATCAAGCGGGACTACGATTGCCTTTGGATTTTGATAATCAACCAACTGGACCGTAGCTATTAGATTAGGTGCTAAGTTTTTTGCATTGTCTGTGGCAAGGGAAACCCTAAAGGTTCTGTTCCCTGTATTGATATGCGTTCCTTTGTGTGTTACCCGACTCGTAAAGGAATAATCGAAAACAGGAATTTCAATAGTGGCATTAGTTCGCTCGTTTATACTAGGGAAGTAGGCTTCTGGCACATCGGCTTCTACATACATATTATTTAGGTTTATTAGGCGAAGCAAAGGGCTTACACCAGGAGAGACTAATTCGCCAACTTCCACAACTACATCATCTACTCTTCCAGAGAAGGGGGCGTACAAGGCACTTTTCTTCAGTTGTTGCTTGAGTTGTTGATAGGTTTTTTTCTGACTTTCGTAAGCGGCTTTAACTTGCAGATAGTCGATTTCAGCGCCAATATTTTGTTCCCAAAGTCTCTCTTGTCTTTCGTACAGGGTTTTGGCGAGGTCCAACTGAACTTTCTGTAAGGCCAAGTTTTGCGCGAGTCCTCCATCATCTAGTGTCATGAGTAAATCCCCTTTGTTTACCTTTTGTCCTTCTTTTACATGAATTTTTTTGACCGCGCCTGCGTACTCAGCGTTGAGCAGCATGTTTTGGTCTGTCTTGATAATTCCCTGTAGCATTACAGTGTGTACAAAGTTTGTTTCTTTTAGCTGTAGAACAGTTACCAGCGATTTCTTTTTGTCTTTGTCTAACCGATCAATGGCAGCCATAACTTTATTGAGCTCTTGCTTGAGTAGGTTGTTTAGATTGACCAATTCGGCTTGACGCGCGCGTAGTCCTTCCACATTTTTTTGTTCAATTAAGACGTTAGTGTCGGGGACTTCGTTCGAATTGCAACCCACGAGGATTAAAAAAGGAGCGGTAAGAGCGATTATTTTTTTCATTTGTTGGGCGTTATGGGTTTAAGTAATAAGGATAATTTTGCTTTTGCCAAGATCAGTCGTTGCATGGCTGTCAGGTAATCGTTTTGTGCTTGATATAGTTGTGCTTGTGCTTGTCTGAGTGTATAGCTAGAAACCATACCCTCTTTAAATTTAATCTGGTTTTTTTGTTCGATACTTTTCGCTAGGGCTAAACTTTCGGAGGTAGTTTTCAGATTTTTTAAATGAAGCGTTACTTCATTTCTCAATGACTTTTCTTCAAGCAAAAGTTGCTGAACAATATCTTCACTTTGTTTGATTGATTTTTCTAATTCTAGTTTGGCTTGCTGCTTTTTGGTTTTCCCTTGAAAACTCGTAAACACAGGAAAGTTTATGTTTAGTCCAAGGGTAGTTCTGGGATACCACTCTTGTTCGCTACTAAAAAACGCAAACGATTCACCAAATCCATCATAGCCACTATTGGCAAAAGCAGAAATTCTAGGCAGTGCCTTAAAGCGTTCGAGCTTAAGCAGTAGTTCTTTAGACCTGATATCATTTTGGGCAATTTGATAATCAATATTTTGTGTTACACTCAAGGCTCCATGCTCTTGTTTTTGTGCCCTTAGCGAAAGCACTTCAAGAGTACTGGTCAGTACTATGGGCTTATCTATGGAAACGCCCATAACATAACACAGCATATTTTTAGTAATTCGAACCATGTTTTGATTGTAATACACAGCACTTTTTAATGAGGCTACACTTAAGGCCAGCTGCTCAACATTTTCCTCCTCGGTAAGTCCATTTTCATAGAGTTTCGTAACATCTACATAATTGAGTTGAGCTACGGCTAGGTTTTTTTCGAGCACGTCAAGTTGTGCTTGCGCAAGTTGTGCATTTACATACGACTCTACGGTAGCTGTTACAATTTGCTGCTCACTTTTGATAAAGGCTTGTTCGGAGATTTGTAAATACACTTTAGATGCTTGTAAGCCTACTAGATATGATCCATCAAAAATCATTTGCTCAAGGAGCAATCCAGCAGTGGCACTTTGCGACAAGCCAAACGTCAAACTTGTGTACGTACCTGGCGTACCACCAAAAAACTGCGCCGGAACAACCGATACAGGTTGATTAGGGGAGTTTAAGTATCCGGCAGATGCAGAAATCTGCGGAAGTCCATCTGCGATTGTTTCCAGTCTTTTTTGACGGGCAATCAATATATCGGAACTTGCGTTTTGCAAGCTACGGTTATTTGTTTTTGCCAGTTCAATGGCAGCATCCAAATCAAGTTCCTGTGCCGAGCTAAACATAGATATGAACAAGTAGAGGCAAAAAAGGGATTTAGGCATGTTGGTGGCTTTCAATGGTGTTAAAAATTTCAATTCCTTTGGGCGTACAAATTGCACGTAAGTGGTATTCCAAATAATCGGTCATAAGCTGGCTGTGGAGAAATGTTTCTGGAGGGAATAAACGCTGGTCCTTGATTCCCATCATCCCGTTGAAGTACAAACGCGCTATAAATGGAATGTTTAGGTTTGTTCGAAACAAGCCCATAGCTACTCCCGATTGAAGGCTTTTGCTGACGCAGTCAATCATAAAATGTAATTGCTTCTCTTTTAATTCAGTAAATATTTCTGGGTAAAATTTTTGTAGCTGAAATTGTGGAGATATTTTTTCATTCTTAATGTGCTGCATCATGAACACTTTTATTTCATACAATTCACAAATAGGATTGTCAGCAGTTGCACATATAGTATTGATTTTTTGCGTTACATAGCCAAAAAAATGGAACACACAGGCCTTAACTAGCGTGTGCTTATTTGGGTAGTGGGTGTAAAGTGTTTTCTTGGAGATTCCTAGTTGTTTGGAAATATCATCCATGGTTACACTTTTAAAACCAAGTGAAAGAAACATTTCCGTACAAGCTGTAAGTATTTTTTTCATAAAAACGATTGCAAACATACACAGGAAACTTTAAATACCAAAAAAGTTTCCAAGGTTTTCTTCTCCTTATTTATATCATTTCGATTGCTTGGTGTATTTTTACCGATATGGAATTTCTAACCGCATACCAAGAACTACTAGCCCAATCGCTATCCGCCCCAAATGCAGCTAAGACACCCCAAGGGCTTTATGCTCCGATAGATTATTTGCTTTCTCTTGGTGGGAAGCGCCTTCGGCCATTACTTGTGCTTATGGCTTGCGAGGCTTTTGGCGAGGATCCTAAAAAGGCAGTAAATGCCGCAAAGGCAGTGGAACTATTTCACAACTTTACGCTGATGCATGACGACATTATGGATCATGCGCTCCTAAGACGAGGGCAACAGACAGTTCACGAAAAGTGGGATGTAAATACGGGCATACTTTCTGGAGATGCCATGTTGGTCCAAGCTTATGCATGTTTAAATGAATATCCGTCTGAACTCTTTAAAGCTCTGACTCAATTGCTCAGTAAAACAGCCCTAGAAGTTTGTGAAGGCCAGCAATTTGATGTGGATTTTGAAATCCAAACCAACGTTCATATTACAGCATACTTAGAAATGATACGGCTCAAGACCGCTGTACTGGTTGGTTGTGCTATGGAAATGGGTGCGCTAATCGGTGGAGCAGCTGCCGATGAAGCCAAGCAGTTATACCGATTTGGCGAACAATTGGGTATTGCCTTCCAATTGCAAGACGACTATTTAGACACTTTTGGCGATGCGGCCACTTTTGGCAAACGCATTGGTGGAGACATTGCTGAAAACAAAAAAACCATCTTGGTACATCTTACCCATGCTCATGGAACGCTTGAACAGCAACAAGAATTGACCCATTGGTTTTCGGATACACCCAAAGATGACAGCACCAAAATAACTGCTGTTACCGAGCTGTTCAAAGCTGCCAAGGCAGATAAGGCTACGTTAGCTGAGGTGGCACGTTATACCAAAAATGCCTTTGATGTTTTAGATGGAATCCCCTTAAAAACGGTATATATGCAGCGCTTTAAGGATTTTGGGAATTGGTTAATGAAACGCAGTAAATAACCTTCGGAATACTTGGCGTACAAATATTCCTAGCGGAAAACTCTTCATTATTTGCAGTTCTTCCTTAAGTGTAGACTTTTCATCCAAAAACCTAAATATAGCGGCAGGTTTGTTGCGCGAAAACATACGTGCGAATAAAAAACTCCCTTTGTGGTTGTGCCGCGCAAGTACGTCTAGAAAAAGTAAGTCATACCACCAAAAACGGTTGCGCTTTTCAAATTGCCTCATATCCGTATTTGATTTTAGAAAATCAGCCAGCTTAGCTGATTTACGTTGAATAAAGGTAAAGGTAAATCCAGTGCTGGGTTTGGTCCAACCGCCCGCTGAGCCAATGTGCAGCACCCGCTTGCTGTTGTGTTTGGCAAAGGGATAACAAGTCATGGGGATATTGCCCTTTTCTGTTTCCTCTATCGTATAGTCCCGTATATTTTTTTTACTTAAATAGGCGCGTAATTCTCGTTCGTATGCTGCTGGGTTTAATTTTTCACCAGAGAAAAGGGTATACTCAACTAAAGCTTCCTTTGCGCTTAGTGGCAGTATGTACATAAATCGGGTATTTCCTTTTTGGGCTATATCAAAGTCCATAAAGGTTGCTGTATTTGCATCAAAGCAGGAGCGTTCGGTTTTGATAAACCAACCTACAAAATGCTGCTGCAAGACGGGATAACGCTTTTGTTGGCGAATAATTTCCCAATCGAAAATGCTGTTAAAAAATAAAGCCGTAGTGTAATTGTTTTTAGTTGTAGCTACCGTTACGCCAGTTTCTTGCTCTTTATATGAGATAACTTCTTCGTACTTAAGTGTAATATTGCTTTTTTGGGCGATACGCTTTTTCATAGATGCGTAGAAAGAGGCGCTGCGCATCATTTTATACGCTAGTGGGCTTAGATCTCTTTTAAGAGACAAGTCGGGAGAATAAAAGGCAATTTGCCCCCACTCTTTGTTGATGTATGCATCCCATTTAGAGTTACTTTTTTCTTCCCAAAAGCACCATGTCCTGTCATTGCTTTTTTGGTTGTCTTGTTCTAAAATTAGGATAGAGGAGGCTGCAAAATGAGCTGATTCTGCCAGCTGTTCCACAATTTGAAGACTTGCTGCACCTGCACCTGCAAAAATAAAATCGTACTGCTTTCCCTTTTTCACTTTGTCAAACCTACAAAAATATGTGCATTGACAGTGGTTATTTGCATCATTATCAAAGATGAATAAAGTATATTTGTCGCTATGTTTGAATCGATTATTTCCTTTTTTGAAAATATATCTCCAGTAAAGGGTGCCTTATACGCCACTCTATTTACTTGGGGGTTAACGGCTGTGGGTGCTGCGTTTGTTTTTTTGTTTAAGACAATGAACCGTGCTGTTTTGGATGGTATGCTTGGCTTTACTGGTGGAGTTATGGTTGCAGCAAGCTTCTGGAGTCTTCTGGCTCCAGGAATTGATATGAGCCCTGGATCGGGCTTTGTTAAAGTAATTCCGGCAGCAGTTGGCTTTACCGCAGGGGCCTTATTTATTTTTGGCTTGGACAAAATATTGCCCCACCTTCATATAAACTTTAAGGAATCTGAAGGAATAAAAACACCTTGGCATCGCACAACCCTTATGGTGTTGGCGATAACATTACATAATATCCCAGAGGGCTTAGCTGTTGGTGTTTTGTTTGGTGGGGCAGCTATTGGACTTCCTGAGGCTTCCATTGCCGGTGCAGTAGTACTCGCTATGGGAATTGGTATTCAGAACTTTCCAGAAGGAATTGCTGTGGCTATGCCCATGCGCCGATTGGGATTAAGCAGGAAGAAAAGCTTTTTATACGGACAAGCTTCGGCGATTGTAGAGCCAATCGCTGGTGTTATTGGTGCCTTAGCGGTTACTTTTTTTACACCCATACTTCCTTATGCGCTTGCTTTTGCAGCTGGCGCCATGATTTTTGTTGTGGTCGAAGAGGTTATTCCCGAAACCCAGCAAGACAAATACACAGACATTGCTGCCTTAGGCTTTATTGGAGGATTTGTTGTGATGATGACTTTAGACGTTGCACTAGGCGGTTAGTGGCAACCACAATCATTTGTTAAACCACAGCCAGTCGTTTTTTTTCTTGGACGAAACTTCTGTACCAAAAAGTAAAGCGCCCAAATCACAGCTATCGTTATAATGATTGTTTCCATATTAAGCGCTAAAGTATTGAAAGGTTAGCAAAGCTCCAAGATAGGCAACTGCCGTCATCACAACAAGTTGAACGCTAGGCCAACACCAACTATTGGTTTCTTTTCGCACAATGGCCAATGTACTCATACACTGCATGGCAAAGGCATAAAAGACCATAAGGGATAAGCCTGATGCAAGGGTAAAAACGGGACTTCCATCTGGAAACCTTTCGGCTGCCATTCGATTTTTTATGGTTTCTTCTTCGGCATCACCCACATTGTAAATAGTTGCTAGCGTGCCGACAAATACCTCACGAGCAGCAAAGGAACTCACAATGGCAATCCCAATTTTCCAATCGTAACCCAAAGGGCGGATAATGGGTTCTATGCCCTTTCCAACGATTCCCAAATAAGAATGTTCAAGCTTGTAAGCGCTTAATTTTTGATCAAATTCAGCATCCGAGACAAGTACTGTTTTTGCCACTTCTGCTGAAGCGTTCTGAAAAGTTTTACCAGGACCGTTTGATGCTAGCACCCAAAGCAAAATAGAAATGGCCAAGATAACTTTACCTGCTTCTAGGACAAAAGACTTGGTTTTTTCGACGATGGTTAGCACTACGTTTTTCAGTAGCGGAATACGGTAATTGGGCATTTCAACCACAAAGTAGGATGGGTTGTTTTGAGGCATGATTTTATGCAATACAAAGGCTGCCAGCAGTGCCATAGCAAATCCAAGCATATAAAAAATCATCAGTACTAACCCTTGCGCATTTGCCCCTAGGATGCGTTCGTTGGGAATAATAAGTCCTATAAGAATTAGATAGACGGGTAATCTTGCAGAGCAAGTGGTGAAGGGCGTCACCAATATGGTGACCAATCGTTCCTTCCAGTTTTCAATATTTCGAGTAGCCATAATGGCTGGAATAGCACAAGCGGTTCCTGAGATTAGCGGGATAACACTTTTTCCACTAAGCCCAAAACGACGCATAAGGCGATCCATAATAAAGACCACCCGACTCATATAGCCCGTCTCTTCGAGAATGGAAATAAACAAGAACAACATGGCAATTTGGGGGACAAAAATTACAATTCCACCAAGTCCAGGGATTATCCCCTCAGCAATGAGGTTGGGGGCCAACCAAGACGGGATATTCGTCTTTGCCCAATCGCTAAAGTGGGCAAATTGCACATCAATAAAATCCATTGGTATACTGCTCCAATCATACAAGGCTTGAAATATAGAAAGCAAAATGACAAAGAAAATGACAAAGCCCCAAACGCGGTGTGTCAGGACGCGATCTAATCTGCCGCGCAAATCGGTCGCTTGCCGTAAGTCTTTGATGTAACACTCCTTTAGAACACTATTAATAAATTGATAGCGTTTGATGGTTTCTTTTTGCTGTAATCTTTTAAGAAAGGATGTGGTTCGTATGTGTGTCGCACCTTCTACTTCCATTTTTTTTCGCTCTACACGGGCAAAGTTTACGTCTTGTGTAATAACCATCCAGAGCTTGTACAACGATTGCTTCGGAAAGGTTTGGCTTAATGAACCAAAATATTCGGGATCTATCTGTTCTATAGACAAGCAAGGCTCAGTGGAGATATTTTTATAGGTAGCGATATACTCTTTGAGCTGTTGAACTCCTTCATTTTTTCTGGCGCTAATTAGGGCAACCTTAGTGTGTAGCATTTGCGCCAACCTTTCGGTATCAATACGAATTCCTTTTCGGCGCATCCGATCCGACATATTGATCACCAAAATAGTTGGAATGTTGAGATCCTTAATTTGGGTAAAGAGCAATAAGTTTCGTTTGAGATTTTCTACGTCTGACACAACTACGGCTACGTCGGGGTAGTCCTTGTCGTTTTTATTGAGCAAGAGTTCAATGACCACATTTTCGTCTAGCGAAGATGCATTGAGGCTGTAGGTTCCCGGAAGGTCTAAAACGGTTGCTTTTACACCTCTAGGCAACTTGCATACTCCTTGTCTTTTTTCAACGGTAATCCCCGGATAATTTCCTGTTTTTTGGTTTAGTCCTGTTAGGTGATTAAATACAGATGACTTCCCAGTATTGGGGTTTCCAATAAGCGCTACATTGATATTTTTACTCACTTTTTTTTCGAATAAAAATACGCGCCGCTGTTTCTCTTCTGATGGCCAAATGAGCACCAGCAATGTCTAAATAAAGGGGGTCTCGATATGGAGCCAACTGGAGTAGTCCAACTTCATTTCCAGGGAGACAGCCCATTTCGATGAGCTTCATAGGAAGAAGTTCTACATCAAAACTATCGATGATAGCTGAGTCGCCAATTTCCAAATCCGCAAGCGTCATTTTCATTTATTTAGACCAATTTTAAACAGCAAATGTACGCTTTAGCGCATTAAAAAAGCACAACAAATGTTATTTTTCTGCTACCAGGATACCAATATCGCGGAGTATATCTTCCATCGCAGAAAGCTGGGTTCCGTCGTAATAGCCACGAATTCTTCTTTGGGCATCTACAAGCACGAAGTTTTCGGTATGGATCATATCGTGTGGCCCTCCATTACCATCCTCCTGAACCACTAAATAGGATTTTCGTGCCAACTGGTAAATTTCTTTTTTAGCTCCAGTGACCAGATTCCATCGGGTATCGTCAACTTTATTGGCAAGCGCATATCGTTTTAGTTGGGCAACAGTATCAATTTCTGGCGTAACACTGAAGGAGAGTAGTTTTACTTGGGGATAGTTGGACAGTTTTTCTTGTAGTGCATGCATATTTTTCGTCATGATGGGGCATATGCTTGGACAAGTAGTAAAGAAAAAATCAGCGACATAAATCGAGTTTTTATAATTTTCTTCTGTTATGGTTTCCCCATTTTGATTTGTCATCGTGAAGGGTGCAATGGTGTGGTATTTTTTGATGTATTGTATGCTTTCGTCTACCAATTCTGGGGCGACCATGGCAGGCTGATACACAGGCAGTGTTTTTTCTTTTCTGAGGGCAAAATAAAATAACCCGATGATAATGATAGATAATCCACCGAGAACCAGTCCGAGTGTTTTGAATTGCTTAAAAAAAGATAAAAATCCCATAGCACAAAGATACAACGCCCATTTTATTGCTCGCACAAATCCCGTACATTTGGGCTCTAAATTTTTCCCATGGAACTTTTTCTTATAAAAGGCGGTCAGCTCATCTTAAGTTTATCTTTGTTGATTGTACTTCACGAGTTGGGTCATTTTATACCCGCAAAACTTTTTAAGACACGGGTTGAAAAATTTTACCTCTTTTTTGATGTAAAGTTTTCGTTATTTAAAAAGAAAATAGGGGACACTGTCTACGGAATTGGCTGGTTGCCATTAGGGGGTTATGTGAAGATATCAGGGATGATAGACGAAAGCATGGATACCGAACAAATGGCGCAACCCGCACAGCCCTGGGAGTTTCGCGCCAAACCAACTTGGCAAAGACTCATTATTATGCTAGGTGGCGTTACGGTAAATCTTGTTTTAGGCTTTTTAATTTACATGATGGTCATGTTTGTTTGGGGCAGAACAATGGTGACAAACGATGATTTGCCCAATGGACTAACGCCTTCTACGGAGGCTGCAGCTGTTGGTTTTTTGGAGGGTGATAAGGTTTTACGCATCAATGACATGGAAATAGTTGATGTTATGGACGCCAACAAATGGCTGTTTTTGCGCCCTGCAGAAACGGTAGAGGTAGCCCGTGCCAATGGCGCCATAGAAATGCTCAGCATTCCAGATGATTTTGGAAAAACCCTGTTTGCTTCTGGAGAAATGCGTCCATTGACGCCCTACTTGCCTGCTGTTATTAGAGAAGTTGTGCCAGCATCTCCAGCCGCATTGGCGGGCATACTTCCCAATGATCGTATCGTTGGGGTTAATCAACAAGCGATATCTTCGTGGCCAGCTGTATATGAGGCACTAGATCGTCGTGAGGGCACATCAGTAAGTCTTCGTATTGAGCGAGATAATGCATTAGAAGATATTGTTGTAAAAGTAGCTGCTCAGGACTCATTAGGAGTTTACTTTTTGGATACACGCGTTAAGCCTCAGACCTTTCGTTACTCAGCGGCAGAGAGCATTCGACAGGGGTTTGACTACGGCTATTGGACCTTGTATGACTATATAGCACAGTTTAAGTTTATTTTCACCAAAAAGGGGGCAAGTCAGTTAGGTGGTTTTGGTACTATAGCCAGTATTTTTCCTGCAAAATGGGATTGGCGATTGTTTTGGGAACGCACAGCATTGATTAGCATTATTTTGGCGTTTATGAATGTGCTTCCAATTCCTGCTTTGGATGGTGGTCATGTAGTTTTTCTGACCTATGAAATGTTAACGGGACGCAAGCCACACCAAAAAGTATTGGAATACGCGCAAATGCTTGGACTGATTTTGCTTTTGGCCTTATTTGTGTATGCCAACGGTAATGATGTTTATCGGTTCATAATGAATTAATTTCTTTTGTGAAGTCATTTGATAGCAAGTAAATAAAATTTATATTTGCGCACATTTTCCTCCTTAGCTCAGTTGGTTAGAGCATCTGACTGTTAATCAGAGGGTCCTTGGTTCGAG
>JAHEKR010000035.1 GCA_024638225.1 Flavobacteriaceae bacterium | reverse complement strand
GTTGGGCTTCATGTTTCGCCGCATGATGGTAATAACTTCCTGTTCTTTTAGTCCAAACTGAAGTTTGATGGCATCAAAAGGAGTTCTATCCTCCCATCCCATCTCAATTATACGGTCTATATCTGCTGTTGTTAGATCTTTTTTCATGCGTCCATAATTTTATTTCTATCTGGCAATGTATGCCGGGCAAGAATACGCTTGCTGTCCTGCCTGACTTTAGGTTTGCGTTTCATTTGCCACAGTATGGTAGCTGCGTGTTTGTAGGTTTTTGATAGATTCACTATTGGTTTTGGATAATCTTTACCAAGAATACAATTATAGGCTTGTTGTTCTATTTCGGTCATTGTCCAAGGTTCTAGTATAGATTTTGTTGGTAGCTGATGTAATTCAGGCACCCATTTGCGAACAAAATTCCCATCTGGATCATGCTCTTGAGCATTTTTAACTGGATTATAGATGCGGACCATATTAATACCTGTTTCACCTGCCTGCATTTGAAATTGAGGATAATGTATCCCAGGCTCGAAATCTAAAAACTGGCTTGCCAAAAAGGTAACTCCAGCTTGCCAAGGTTGCCAGAGATGATGGGTAAAAAATGACACTACCATAGCGCGCATCCTAAAGTTGAGGTAGCCAGTAGCAACCACACAACGCATGCATGCGTCTACCAATGGATAGCCCGTGTTTCCTTTTTCCCATGCGGTAATAAAGCTTTTATTTATTGGTTTTTTTAATGCTACATACCCCTTATTGACACTGGTAAATTCCATTTGTGCTTCCATTTCAAATTTTTGAATAAAATGCGCCTGCCACCTAAGTCTGGAGGTAAATGCATTTAATTGGAATCCACTTGCACCCAAAGCCTTTGCTTGTTTGGCGCGTTGCCATACATAGCGCACGGACAAATTTCCCCATGCTAAATAGGGCGAAACACGCCCACAGTGTAATCGTGCTGCTTCGGGCTTTGAAATGGACTGCTGGTACTTTTTATGCCGTTTTTTGAGAAAACTATCCAAATAGGCTAAGCCTGTTTTTGTACCGCCTGCTTGTATATTTTCCAATCGTACGGGTTGTAATTTGTATTCGCTCAACGGAAATTCTTCAACAGTATAGAAATCATCCTTTTCAGCAGTAAAAGGTTTGATTGGTGTCAACATATGATCAGCCCAACGCGCACGCCAATCGCTTCTATTTTTTAAGCCACGAATTACCCCGTTATTTTGGTGTTCACTCCATGAAATGCCATGGGCGACACACCATTTTTTCACTTCTTTGTCGCGAATAAATGTGCGTTCTATACCCGTTTCTTCTGTTGAGTAAAGACATTTGACTTTCCAGTTTTTTTGAAGCCGACAAAACACATTTAGAACCTCATCTTTACAAACAAGAACTTTTGTTTCGTATGCTGAGAGTTCATTGTTAAGTGCAACCAAAGATTGCTCTATAAAATTAACATGACGATCGTGGTAGTGGTTATCAGAAATGAGACTTGGCTCAAACACATAAAGTAAAAGCAGCGGTTCATGTTGAGCTACCGCTTGTTGTAGGGCTGGATTGTCCAATAAACGAAGATCGCGCTTGAACCAAAATACATTAATTGTTTTTTTAGTAGGCATCTGGATTTTCCATTATTTGGTACGCGCGTTCTTTTATGTTGGCTAATTCCTCTGGTTTGATTTTACCCAGTAAGTTGTACATCATTCCCATGCGGTTATTTCCTCGCAGTTCTTGTTTTTTGTCATCAAGGAAGTTCCAGTAAAGACTATTAAACGGACATGCATCTTCTCCAATACGTTTCTTTTTATCGTAGGAACAACCGGTACAATAGTTGCTCATTTTGTTAACATAAGACCCTGAAGAAACATAGGGCTTAGTCGCTAAAATTCCACCATCGGCAAACTGGCTCATCCCTCGAGTATTGGGCAGTTGAACCCATTCTACAGCATCAGCGTAAATTCCCAAGTACCAATCATCTACTTCATCAGGGTTTGTCTGTAAGAGTAAGGCAAAATTCCCCGTGATCATCAGCCGCTGAATGTGATGCGCATAAGCATTGTCTAGACTGTTTTTTATGCTTGTTTTTAAACAATTCATTTTTGTGTCACCTGTCCAATAAAAAGCGGGTAGTTTTCCGTGGTTATTCAGTTCGTTTTTCTTTTTATAATCAGGCATTTCTTTCCAATACAGACCCCTAATGTATTCACGCCAACCTAGTATTTGACGCACAAACCCTTCAATCTGAGCCAGGCTTATTCGATCTTTGTCGGCCCTGTATGCATCAATGGCACTTTCAATAACTTCAGCTGGGCTGATCATTTTTGTGTTTAGGCTGAACGAAATTCGCGCGTGAAATAGATTGGTTTCTTCTTGGTGCATAGTATCTTGATAGGTTCCAAAATCATGGAGAAGATGAGTACAGAAGTAATCGAGTTGTGCAAGTGAATCTTCCCGAGTTACAGCAAATAAAAACTCCTTTTTATCGAAGTGGCCTATGGTGTCTAGATTTAGTTTTGCAATTTGTCCGTAAATCTCATTTGCAAGGGAGTTGTCTGGCTGGTAGGGCGGAGGTATATTGCCGCCTTTCCATGTATTTCGATTAAATTTATCATAGTTCCAGCTCCCACCTTCTGGTTGTCCATCCATCATTAAATATTGATGTTTTTTGCGCATGTAGCGATAAAAAAATTCCATAACCAACGACTTCTTGCCTTCGTAAAACTCGGTGAGTTCCGTTCTTGTTGTTAAAAAATGTTCGGTATCAGCAGCATTGGTTTTCATGTTGAGAGATGCCGAAAAAGAATTTAATTGAACATCCAATCGATATTCGTCAGGAAGTTGGTAGGCAAATGAAGTGGCGCCGGTTAGGGTGAGTACTTTTTGTATATTTTCTGTTAAGCTTTGCGTATTGTTGGTATCATCAAGTGTGTAATAAATAACGGTATGTCCGTCTGCTTCCAATTGACGCGCAAAACTTCGCATAGCAGCAAAAAAACCAACTACCTTTTGAATGTGGTGGCGTACGTAGTCCGTTTCTTGACGCATTTCAAATAATGCATAACACACATGCTTGTTTACATCCATAAACCAGCTGTGATTTACATTCAATTGATCTCCAAGAATTAGTCGTACTTCCATTAGAATAGCGTTTTTTGTAACCAAGTTTTTTGATATGTTCCATTTGCGTCATAACACGCTGCTTGCCAAGCGATGTTAAACTGTCGATCTCTAGGGTCGTTTCCGACCCCTGCATTGTACATCCAATTACCGTAATTGCTGTGTACATCATAATCAATAAGCATGGACTCAAAATAAGCGGCACCCATTCGCCAGTCCATTTTCCATCCTTTTGCAAAAAAGCTCGCTACGTTCTGCCTTCCTCTATTACTCATAAATCCAGTAGCTGATAGTTCGAGCATATTCGCGTTGACAAATGGTTCGGGTGTGTTACCAGCAATCCATTTATTAAGCTTGCGTAAATCCGTATTCCATTCGTACTCTTTGCTTAGAATACCACCAAGTTTAAAGATATTATTTCCATGTTTGCGCGATATATATTTGAAGTAATCTCGCCAAATAAGCTCGAAAATTAGCCAATACGTTGAGCTATTTTTGATGATATCCCGTTCGTAATTCTTTACCTCAGCGTAGATAGCTCTTGGCGAAATAGATCCAAAGGCGAGCCAAAGCGATAACTTTGAGCTGTATTTGTCTCCTAGAAGTCCGTTCCGTGTTTGTTTGTAATAAGAGAGTTGCTTGGTTTCCCAAAAATATGTTTGTACACGTGCCCAAGCCGCACTTTCTCCACCAACAAAAGGTATGGCCGTACGGCTATCTGCTTCAAATTCTTCGTACCCTAATTTTTTAAGTGTTGGAAACTCAGGAACGCTTGTGAGTACATTTTCATCTGGCATCGCTTCTGGAGCGGGTATTGTCTCTCGAACGATTGCCTGCTTTTCACATTTTTTTCGAAAAACAGTAAATACTTCTGGTAAAGTAGATAACTCCATTGGAATATCCTCAGGGTGGTACAAGAACTGGTCATAACACCAGTGCGTAGTTAGTATGTTTGGAAGCTGTTGCTCTTGTTCCACTTCTTCTTGAGTCCATTCTTTTTGTCCGTATACATCCGAAACAGCATAGTTTTTCTGAACAGTTGCTATGCTTTCTGCCCAATTGCCAACAGTAACCAATAGCGAGATGTTAATTTTTTCTAATTCTTTTTTTAGTTGCATAAGTGTTTGCAACAAAAACTTAGCTCTGTAGCGCTCCATTTTTTTAAAGCCCCATGGAGTGGGTAATAACCATTCTTTGGGAATGTGATATAAACCAATTACCTGCTCATGTTTGGCTATGGCATTGGAAAGCGAGTGCTGGTCACGGACTCGTAAATCGTTACGGAACCAAACTATAGCTGCTGTTTTTTTCTTTTTCTGCATCGTTCACTACAATATTTAACTTCTTCCCAGTTAGCACTCCATTTCTTACGCCATCTAAAGGGCAAACCACAGCCGGCACAATCCTTTTCTGGAAGATGTTGTTTTTTTACTCCTCTCATGAAGCCAAACCAGCTTTGTAGGTTGTTAAGCAACGCTCTCGAGCCATTTTGTGATCAACCATCGGCTTTGGATACGTCATGGACTGGTATTCGGGCACCCATTTTTTGATGTATTGATGTGCCTTATCAAATTTTTTTACTTGCTCTGTTGGATTAAATACCCTAAAATAGGGCGCTGCATCAACACCACAGCCAGCAACCCACTGCCAATTACCTACATTACTCGATTGTTCGTAGTCCAAAAGTTTTTCTGCAAAATATGCCTCACCCCAACGCCAGTCGATAAGTAAGTGTTTGCACAAAAAGCTCCCAACCAACATCCGAACGCGATTATGCATAAACCCGGTTTGATTAAGCTCGCGCATTCCAGCGTCAACTAATGGATAGCCCGTGTTTCCGGCACACCATTTTTTAAATTCTTCTTCCTTGTTTCGCCAAACAATTCGATCGTACTGGGGTTTAAAACTTTGTTGGGTACACTGTGGATAATGCCATAGAATCTGCATAAAAAATTCGCGCCACGCCAATTCTTTTAAAAATGTAATATCAGCGCTTTCAGCAGCTTTTGATATCATTTTTCTGGGCGAAATGGCACCAAATCGTAAATAAATCCCCAAACGACTAGTTCCGTCTACAGCAGGAAAATTTCGATTAGCCTCATATCCATCAATCAAGGCAGTAGATGTATTGGGTTGAGGTATTTTATGTTCGGATTCTGTAAAACCTAATTCAGATAAACTTGGGAGCACCGCAGAAAACGAGTGTAGCTTTTCTAAATGTTTTTGTGTTGGGTAATTGGGAACGCCTTGTTCTTCCATTTGACGTAACCAAACTCGCGAATAGGGCGTATATACTTTGTACGGAGTACCGTCTTTTTTCAGTACTTCATTAGGAGAAAAAAGCACCTGGTCTTTAAAACGCCTAAAGCCTATGCCTTTTGCAGCAAGAGATTCCTCTATTTTATCATCTCGATCTCTTGCATAAGGTTCATAGTCTTCGTTGGTGTAGACTTCAGTTATGTCATGTTCGGCACACCATTTTGGTATTAGAACACACGGGTCTCCTTTGGCTACTTGTAATGCGCTTCCATGGGCTGTGAATGCGTTGTGTATTTTTTTTACATGGTCGTGGATAAAACCGACACGTGCGTCGTTTTTAGGCAGCTTATTTAGAATGGTCTGGTCGAAAACGAAAACAGGCAAAACAGATGAGTTCGATAGGGCATGAAACAGCCCAGCATTGTCCTCAATTCGCAAATCTCGACGAAACCAAAAGAGTATCATCCTTGAACATTTAACGCAGACATACCCCCATCAAGGCCTAAGACCTGTCCGGTCATCCAGCTACTCTTCTCTGAAAGTAAGAAAGCAGCAAGTTGGGCAACATCTGTAGTAGTGCCCACTCGCTTTAGCGGGTGCCTGAGTGCGGCTTTTTCCTTTTTTACGTCATTATTTAAAAAGCGATTGGCTAGAGGTGTGTCGGTAATTGAAGGGGCAATAACGTTCACCCGAACTTTTGGCGCCCATTCTGCCGCTAATGATCGGCCTAAGCCTTCTAAAGCTCCTTTGGCTGCTGCCACGCTTGCGTGAAAAGGCATCCCTGTTTTTACGGCTACAGTTGAAAAAAAGACGACACTTGATTGTTCGCTAGCCATCAACAGTGGTTGTACTTGTTGCAATGTGCGTACGGCACCCATCACGTTGATTTCAAAATCGTTGGTAAAGGCCTCGGGCTTTAGACCCCGAAACGGGCGTAAGTTGATACTTCCAGGGCAATATACCAAGCCGTCTAAATGGGCGGGCAACTTGTCTAGCGGCAAGCTGTCTGAAAGTACGTCAAAGGGAATGTGGTGAATGTTTGGCCCATTAAGACCTTCATTTGTTCGGGAGGCTACCCAAACTTTATCCGAAGAGGCTAGTTCTTGGAGTATACTTTTTCCAATTCCGTAGCTTCCCCCAATAAATAAATAATTTTTGCTCATAATTTTAATTAAAAATTTCGTTTAATGCTTTTTCTCTATATGTAAATATTTGCTTGACTTTGTATTTTACAAAAATCATGTGTGCCAGCTTTCCCAGTATGCCAAGTGGAATTTTGTAGTCAACAACATCCTCCATGACAACTCCATTTTCTGTAGGATAGATAAAGTGTTTGTGATGCCAGAATGAATAGGGTCCAAATCGTTGTTCATCAACAAAGTATTCGCCCTCTTTGACATGTGTTATTTCGGTAACCCAACGAAAGGGAATTCCAAGCACTGGAGTTAGTCTATATTGAATGATTTGCCCGGGAAACATTTTCCTATCTGCACCAGAGAGAATATCAAAACCCATATAATCGGGTGTTATTCTTTTAAGATTCTTGGGGTCTGATAAAAATACCCAAGCCTCGTCCATGGATATGGGTAATTCTTGTTTTGAGGAGTATTGGAACATATAGTGAGTTGAATCACAAATATATCCATTTTGTTTAACCTTGTCAAATAAATGTTAAACAGAATTAATCTTTAAACTTTTTCTTTAATGATTGCTCGGTTTGAATCAAGGCGACAAATGGTAGAAGCGAGACCAGTATGATGGCAATCCAAACGGCTTGTTCACCAAAATCAAATACGATGAAAAGTGTACAGCTCAATAGACAGTAGTACGCCGTTTGTAGGAAATACTTAGCAGCTACTTTTTGCGCAAAATCCCAATGTGCCTGACTTTTTTTTGAGCGTGCAGTACGATATCCGTAAAAATCATTTATTTTTTTTGGAGGATAACGCATAAAAATCCAAGCTGTAATTATATAAATTACTCCACAAAGAATATCGATAAACACTGGTGGATTAAGATTCATTTCTTAAGGGCACAAAAAAGTAAAAGAGGACTACAGCCAAAGCCATACCAGTAAAGGGAGCAGCGATATATAACCAAATGGGTTCCCAGTGATTTCCTACAAGTGCAGGTCCAAGTGATCGCGCTGGGTTCATCGATGCATTTGTAAGCGGCCCTGCAAACATGGCCTCAAGTAGGATTACACTACCCACAGCCAGTCCAGCAACGGGTCCAATTTCTTTGCTTCCCGTACTGATGTGTAGAATGACAATCATCAGAAAAAAGGAAAGTAAAAACTCCAACCAAAAAGCATGGGTCTGTGGTATACTTGGAATGGTAGCTCCAATGTAGTTGCTTTCGGGAATCAGTGCGCTCACCACCAAACTAGCACAAATGGCTGCAGTAAATTGCGTAAGCCAGTAGGGGAGTACCAACTTCCAGGAAAAACGTTTGGCTAGAGCAAAACTCAGTGTGACAGCAGGATTAAAATGCGCTCCAGACTGTTCGCCAAAAGCATAAATCATGACCATGACAATAAGTCCCCAAGTAATGGCAACCCCTTCGTGAGCGACGGCTCCTGTGGTTTCATTGACCGCCATGGCTGCAGTTCCGCATAGGACCATGGCAAAGGTTCCTACAAATTCTGCGTACAATACCATTTTAAGCTTCATAAGGCAAAGTTAAAAAGGTCAAAGTTAGCTTAATGTTATTTATATACGCTTGCCCGTACTCATCCGATAAAGCAGATAAGTCAATACCACAAGTATGATTTCCCAAAAAACAATATAATAAGGCCATTCTCCGATGACCAATGGATTGTACACATCTGGCTTTCTTGCCAGATACATGTAGTTTGCGTCAATCAAAAAATTGAGCGGCATGATGATTATAAGTAAAATATTGAGGTATCCAACAACGCGAAGCCAAGAGAATTTACTCAGTTTAAAACCTAAATTTTTAAACATGTACAAGGGTAATAGCAAAATTCCTCCATGCGAAAGATAGTATTCCAAATATTCATAAGTACTGCCGTCAAAATTATTGATTTGTGGGGTTAAAAAAGCTTGAAAAGCCCCAATAATTCCAGCATAAAACAAAAACTCGAAGAGACGTTTATTTTTTGGAATAAATAAAATAAAACAAGAAATCAAGTTGGAAATGCTACACAAATGAAGCGGAAGGTTGTCGCTTATATTCCAGTACCCATTTTGCAAATTTCGAGTGTGTCCCGTAATTGTTGTTGTTAGTAAAATCAATGGAATTAAAACAGCAAACCACCACCTTTTGGATTGATCAAGTCTTTTGCCGATTTGAAGGTATACAACCATAAAAAAAATAGTTATTACAATATTTCTTATCCATTCGTTCGAGAATGTATCAATGACGTATGCGCTTGGTTCCATGGGTATATGCTATTTGAGCATGTTCTAGTCTTGTAAATATAAATATTAATCATTTAAATTCTCAGCTATTGTGTAAGCCCAAATGGATAAAGCAATTGATATGTTTTTTCAGTTGGCAAACCAACGACATTGGTGTAGGATCCTTCAATTTTCGTAATACCAATTAATCCAATCCATTCTTGTATTCCATACGCACCAGCTTTGTCTAGTGGCTTGTAGTTCTCAATATAAGAGTTGATTTGTTCTTTTTTGAGCGTTCCAAAGGATACATGTGTGCACGCATCAATGCACCATTGTTTTTTATGGCTACTCAAGCAAACAGCAGTGTATACTTGGTGTGTTTTGTTTGCTAATGCAGCGAGCATAGCCACTGCTTCTTTTTTATTTTTAGGTTTTCCCAGCGCCTTTTTGTCATGCCAGACGATTGTATCTGCTGTTAAGACAAGTTCTTTTTTCGTTAGGCTAGATTGATGTGCTTTTCCTTTTAGTTTTGCCAAAAAAGTCACGATTTCTAGACCGTTTAACTCATTTGGGTAAACCTCATCTATATCGATTACACGTTGTTCGAAACGAACGTTCATTTGACGTAATAAATCAACACGCCGCGGAGATCCAGATCCAAGTATTAATGAATAGCTCATTTGCTGTCGTTTCGCGCATCGGTTAGTGTTCCCCACTTGCCTTGCACTCTCATTACTTGCTCAATAACGTCGCGAACACAACCCTTACCACCATTTTTATGCGAAATATAATCTGCTTGTTCAAGTACTTCAGCTACGGCATCGTTGGGACAACAACCCAAACGTGCCAATTTCATGGCGGAAATATCTGGAATATCGTCACCCATAAAAAGAACTTCTTCAAACTCTAGTTTGTGCTTCGATACATAATCTTTGAGTACGGGACCTTTTTGGTGTGCACCCAAATATACATCCGCTATACCAAGCTGTTGCAAACGCAAACGTACAGCTTCGTTTGTCCCACCAGAAATAACGCATACACGAAAACCAGCAAATAAGGCAGCCTTTACTGCATAACCATCTTTGGTATTCATGGTTCGTACCATTTCGCCGTCCGGAAGAATAGTGATTCCTCCGTCTGTAAAAACGCCGTCTACATCAAAAACAAAAGTGCTTATATGTCTAAATTCTTGTTTATAGCTCATCAGGAATATGTTTTGTAAATATGGTTACTTATTGCCTTGTAAATATCTTTTCTATCGTCGTCTAATTGGCTGAGGTGTTGCTCCATTGTGGCGACATCATTCCTCTTTGCTGGACCGGTTTGTACGCAGCTTGTCAAATTTTTGCTGACGCGATTCAAGGTAGTTTGTAGCAATTCACAGAGTAGTTCCTCCGGGAGTTCATGCTCTTTGCACAGATCTTGACTTATTCGCACCATATGATTGGTAAAATTATTGGCGAAAACAGCAGCAAGATGTAACTTAGCCCGCTTTTCACTTGACATGGTGTGTACACGTGAACTAAAAGCATCAGCGCATTTTTTCAACTTTTCCATATCCTGTTTATTGTTTGCTTCAATGCAAATAGGTAGTTGATTCCACGCTACAGGGTTATTCTTTAAAAAACTCTGTAACGGATAAAAAACACCCTGACGTTTGCATGGGGCTAGTGCATCAATTCCCATAGCTCCAGAGGTGTGAACAACGCATATGTCTTCGTTTTGAAGTTGATGTGCAAGCGTACTAATCTGATCGTCTTGAACGGCCATGATGCAGATATCTGTACCTATGTTTTTTTGAAAATCAATGAAGTATGGTGTGTGGCCTCTATGCTCTGGTTCATTTGGCCTGCGTCCAATCCACTGAACAAAACTCAGTTCCGTAGACGCTGTTAGCACATCAGCGAGATGAACAGCCAAATTGCCGGTACCAATAAGCGCTATTCTAAGCATCTGCCAAAATTACGAATTAGCATGTACTTAATGGGGTATTGGCCTTAATTTCATTAGTTTTGCACCAAATTTAATGCTCATGAAAACGAATCAAACCTTTACCATGATTAAGCCAGATGCCGTTGCCAATGGTCATACAGGCGCCATACTAAGCAAAATAGCTGAAGCTGGGTTTGGTATCGTGGCACTCAAAATGACTCAATTGACACAAGCCGATGCAGAGGCATTTTATGCTGAACATAAAGAGCGACCATTTTTTGGTGAATTGGTATCTTTTATGACTAGCGGCCCTATTGTAGCCGCTGTTTTGGAAAAAGAAAATGCAGTTAATGACTTTAGAACGCTAATTGGCTCGACCAATCCCGATGAAGCTGCTGAGGGTACAATTCGTAAACTTTACGCCACCTCAATGGGGCAGAATGCAGTGCATGGTTCCGACAGTGATGAAAACGCAGCTAGAGAGGCAAACTTCCACTTTTCGAAGCGAGAGCAGTTTTAACGCAAAATAATTTTTTCTATTACTTCTTTCTTTAATGCCTCATTGAGCATGTTGATGATGCTTTCTTTGCCGTAAGCTAATTCTTCTCTTAAAACAGATGAAGAGAGCTTCACGTGAAGTGTTGTTCCAGACAAGCGTACGGAGTCTGTGTAGGCTTGTACACCTGGACCCAGCAATTCAGCCCACAATGTTACAATTTTAGCATTATCCAGTCCTTTTTCTAACTTATGTGTTTGGGTAAATTGGCGCAATACCTCGCCCATTCCTTGCGGTTCGTCTTTTCGTGTACTCATGGAATGTATTTTTGATAACGAAAGACTACTCCGCGTGCATCCTCCAGATCGAGTTTTACATCAGAGAGGGCAACTATTTTTTCTTGCCAACTGTGCTTGTTTTTAGTATACGTAAGCATACATTCTGTATCGGAAAATGAAACCAAAAATGGGACAGCATCTTTAGTGACACTGAATCCCCCATTGGGCAGAGGAACTACTTTTTTCCTTAGTCCTGTTAAATGATCAAGCTCAAAATAATCTGCTTCGACTACGCCAAAATAAGGTCTTTTTTCGCCCTCAGGGGAAATGGCTTCTTCAATGGCCCAATAGCCCGAAAGGTAAGCCAAGTCGGCAGGGGTTACCGCTTTCTTACACCCCGAGATGGTGACACAAAAAATAAACAAAAGAAGTTGTTTCATAAGTGATGCAATTCAAAAGGTTTAGCTGTTTGCTCGATGACTTTGGCTGTTCGCTCTGGGTGTGTATCGGTAATAAATAGTTGTCCAAATGAGGATTCATGAACTAAATTGATGATTTCTGCAACACGCTGCTCATCTAATTTATCAAAAATATCGTCAAGCAATAGCAAAGGAGTTAGTGAGGTGGACTGTTGAAGCATATCGAACTGCGCTAGTTTCAACGCGATCAAAAAAGATTTGCGCTGTCCTTGACTACCGAATTTTTTAATGGGATATCCCTCAATAGAAAACACTAAATCATCTTTGTGAACACCAACTGTCGAAAACTGAGCTGCACGGTCGTTTTGAGCAGCCTTTAGCAGTAGTGACCCGAACGCTTCATTTGCAAGTTGACTTTCATAATTGAGTGAAACAATTTCTTTTCCACCGCTTATGGTTGTGTATCTACTTTGAAAAAGGGGTTCAAATTCCGCTAGATAATGTTTACGGGCTTCATAAATAGGGATTCCGTAGCGAATAAGTTGCTCGTCGTAAATGGCTAGCGTTTCATTTGCACCACCCCTAAAACTTCCCATTTGTTTGAGTAATGCGTTCCGTTGCTGCAAGGTTTTTTGATAGTCAATAAGCTGATTTAAATAGGTTTTATCCGCTTGACCGATTAGTTTATCGATAAAGCTTCTCCTAGTTTGGCTCCCCTCGTTGATTAAATCTACATCAGCAGGGGATATCATGACCGTTGGCAATAGTCCTATGTGCTCGGAAAGTTTTTTGTATTTCTTTGCATTGCGAATAAATATTTTGGATTCCCCACGTTTCAGTTGACATTCGATTCGTTCCGTATTTTCCTCACGTACAAAGTGCCCTTCTAGGCGCATAAAATCTGCCTTGTGGTTAATGCTGTGCGCATTTATTGTTGAAAAATAGCTCCTTCCCATAGCTAAGTGATATATAGCATCAAGGGTATTTGTTTTTCCTTGACCGTTATTGCCTACAAAACAATGGATTGGTTTATCAAAGCTGTACGAAGCTGATAAGACGTTTTTATAGTTAGTAATATGTAGTGTATTTAGGCGTAAACGACTCATTTCAAAATTTATCGAATAAATAAACATCCAAAATAAACAATTTCGTGTCACGGTTCATTGGAATAAAAATTTTATTTTTGCTCCCATAACTTTTTTCAAATGGCTACGTATAAAAAACGCGGAGGTAAAATCAAATCAGGGCAACAAACCCCAGAACAAGAAAGTGTTACAGCAGAAGTATTCGAAACCCTCGATACTTCAGCTGGTCGTGCCGAAGCATGGGTAGCACGCAACCAAAAGTATATATTGCTTTCCATTGGCGGTGTTGTTCTTGCTGTTTTGCTCTATTTAGGATACAACAGCTTTGTAGCTGATCCGCTTAACGAAGCTTCGACCAATGCCTCTGCGCAAGCATCAGCCTACTTCAAGGAGGGAATGGAAGATCCAACCCTACAAGATTCTCTTTTTACGCTAGCACTTGAAGGCGATGGAGTAACACCAGGATTTATAGAAATAATTGAAGAGTACGGAAGCACCAATGCCGGTAGTCTAGCCAAGTACAATGCCGGGATGATTTTTCTACAGCAGGGGAATTACGATCAAGCGATTGCTTATTTAGATGATTTTTCTACAGCAGATCCTATTTTAGGAGCTTTAGCGCTAGGTGGAATAGGAGATGCTTTTACAGAACTTGATCAGTTGGGAGATGCCTTGGGCTACTATTCCAAAGCCGCATCTTTTGCAGAGAACTCACTGACCACCCCTAAATTTTTATTTAAAGGGGCTCAAGTGGCACTTGCTCTTGGCGAGAAAGACAAGGCAGCCAAAATGTTACAAGCGCTTCAAGACGATTACCCAGATGCTCCACAAATGACAGCTGTAGAAGTTTTGTTGGCACAGACTCAAAATTAACCATGGCTACTGCTCAGCATAGCGAACTTAATGTGGAGAAACTTCCAAGTGCCGAGGGATTGCGTATAGTTGTCGTCGTTGCCGATTGGAATGCTTCTATCACAGAGGGTTTGTTTAAAGGGGCCGAAGCTGTTTTGCAACAGAAAGGGTGTACCGCTATCGAGCGTGTTTCTGTTCCCGGTAGCTTTGAACTTGTTTTTGGATGCGCCAAGGCTCTTAAGACTAATCCTGATGCAGTGATCGCATTGGGTAGTGTTATTCGCGGGGAAACAGCCCATTTTGACTATGTGTGCCAAGCGGTGACACATGGAATTAAAGATCTAAATGTTTTGGGCAATATTCCCGTTATTTTTGGTCTGTTGACTGATGACACACAACAACAGGCAATCGCACGAAGTGGAGGTGCACTGGGAAATAAAGGAGCCGAAGCTGCGGCAGCTGCCATACAGATGGCAAAACTTTCTATTTAAAGTATTTCATCGGAACCCAAAGCATTCCGAAACATTCTCCTTTTTCTTTTTCTAGGTGTTTGTGATGCATTTTGTGCGCTCGACGCACACCTCTTGCATAGCGGTTGTTTGCGTTTCGCCAAATCTTAAAACGCTGATGAATAAATATATCATGCACCATAAAATAAGCCAAACCATAAGCAAATATGCCTAGACCAATGGCTAAACCTGGCGCAAATCCATATTCACCCCAAAGAACGACTGAAGCCACACTAACTACTGCATAAAAAATAAAGAATAAATCGTTGCGTTCAAACCAAGAGCTGTGATCCTTTTTGTGATGATCTTTGTGGAGTGACCACAAAAATCCATGCATGATGTATTTGTGAGAGAACCACGCCATGCCTTCCATAACGGTAAAGGTGAGTAAGAAAACAGCGATTTGGGCTAGAATACTCATAGAACAAACTTACAAAACATTGAACTGATAACGAATAAAGGAACGCGCAAGCACATCTACCTTTTGGTAGTTAGCTACACGTATTCGCTTGGATTTGATTTGTGTTGAAGGTGTTTTTTTGAGCTTACGCAACAAACGCAAGTAGTATTTGTAGGCTGTATATACGCCAAACTTAGCTGCATCGGGCAATTGAAAAATCCCCGCTAATCCTTCTTTAAAGTCACGGTCTATTTCGTCAATTATGGCTTGTTTTGACGCCTCGTCAAAAGCTGTTAAATCTACATTGGGGAAATAGGTGCGTTCCAATTGATCGTGATCAGCTTTTAAATCGCGTAAAAAATTAACTTTTTGAAATGCGGAACCTAACGCCATCGCTGACGACTTTAATTGATTAAAAAGGGCATCATCACCTTTTACAAAAACACGCAAGCACATAAGACCGACTACGTCGGCTGAGCCGTAGATATACTCTCGGTATTCGTCTTGTGTTTCGTATACTTTTTTTGATAAATCCCATCGCATACTCTGCATAAATGCATCGATAAATGAGCGGTCAATTGCATAGCGGTGGACGGTTTCTTGAAAACTGTTTAGAATGGGGTTTAAACTTATTTTTTCTTCTAAAGCTTCGTTAAGTGCTTGTTCAAAACGGGTGAATAGAGTAGACTTGTCGTAACTATGGAAGCTATCAACAATTTCATCAGCGAAGCGTACAAAGCCGTAAATATTATAAATATCTTGTCGTATTTCGGAGGAAAGCATACGTGTGGCCAATGAAAAAGAGGTACTGTATGACTCTGTTACAAGCTTACTGCATTGACTTGAGACCTGATCAAATAGCGCTTTCATATCTTTTTGCCTTGAATAATGTAAATATACCGATTATTTAATCTTCAGGATAAAACTACAAAAAATGTTTAAATTTAATTAAACGGTAGCCAAAGCTTCAATGACACCTTCTATGGAATTGAAGCTGCGCATTTGCTTGGGGAGTTCTTTTTCTTTGATAAACTGTACTTGATACCCAAGCATCCACAAATTGCAGTCCATAGTACTCGTTATTTCTTCTTTGAAGGTTTGTAGGTACGTATTGATTTTATCTTGCGCGGGTTCGATAGTAAAGTAGGAGATAAAAGTAATGGGTTCGCCTATGTCAACCAAGTTGCTTAGACTTTTTATAGGTACAGACTGCCCCAAAAAGACACATTGAAAACCGTGGAAAAGTACTTCATAATGTAAGTACAACAAGCCCAGCTCATGAATTTCGTTGTCCGGTAAAAATAGCACAAAACGTCTATCTTTTCTTCTCACTTCCTTGGATTGAAGCTCCTCGCACATGGAATGAATCTTTTGTTTCACAAGACTTGTGATAAAATGTTCGTGAGAAGGGCTGATAGAGTTTGTTTGCCAGAGTACACCAAGCTCATTCATAAGAGGCACAAATACATTTTTGAAAATCTCTCTAAATGAAAATTGTTCAAGCAGCTCGTTGAATGTTTTGGTAAACAATCGTTGATCAAAGTTGATCATGGCTAGTTTGAACAATCCAATAGACCAATCATCTGCGTCTTTATTGACGATGAGGTTGCGTACGTTGTCGTTTATTTCCTCTGGCTCGAGAGCAGCTATCTTAGAAATTTTGTAACCGTTGTTGTAGAGTAAGGTAACATTGAGTAATTTCTGAAGATTTTCCAAGTCATACATGCGTATGTTGGTATCGGTACGTTCGGGCTCAAAAAGGTTGTAACGTTTTTCCCAAATTCGGATTGTGTGCGCTTTTATTCCAGAAAGGTGTTCTAGATTTTTGATATTAAAGCTACTTTTAACTCGATCCATTTGTTTAACGTTTATATAACAACTTTAAACAAAACTACAAAAAAATACGATATAAACGACTGAAAGTGAAAGAAATATATAATTATCAGTGCGCACGAGAGGAATCGAACCTCCACGGGATTTAACTCCCACTAGGCCCTCAACCTAGCGCGTCTACCAGTTCCGCCACGTGCGCTTTTGAATGAGGAAGTGACTTGGCTGGGGTTCGAACCCAGGACCCTCTCCTTAAAAGGGAGATGCTCTACCAGCTGAGCTACCAAGTCTTCGTGTGACTTGGCTGGGGTTCGAACCCAGGACCCTCTCCTTAAAAGGGAGATGCT
>JAHEKR010000034.1 GCA_024638225.1 Flavobacteriaceae bacterium | reverse complement strand
AAAAAACTTTTGGACTTACACATGATTTTTTTGCAAAATGATTTGAAGGACTTGCTTGGAAATTGCGTGTTTTATTAGCACATTAGCAAAATTCAAAACTAATTATGAAAAATATTATTTCCTTAATTTCTTTAATTCTTATTCTTTTTGCTGTACCTGCTCAAGCGCAGTTAGGTAAGCTTTTCAAAAAGAAAAAAGCGGCTCCAGTAACAGAAAAGCCCAAACCTAAAAAAGAAGATAAAGACGCCATTAAGCCATACGACAAAGTAATTACTGCCAAGGCGATTTCTGACAGTGGGCTGTTTGGAGTTCACCTTGTTGGATCAGATTATTTTTATGAAATACCCGATTCGCTTTTCGGTGAAGAAATGCTGATGGTTACCCGAATTGCCAAAACTGCATCGGGCATTGGCTTTGGTGGAGGAAAACAAAATACTCAAGTACTTCGCTGGGAAAAAGACAAGAAAAAAGTATTGCTCCGCGTCGTTTCACACCAAGTGATTGCAGCCGACTCATTGCCCATACACGAGGCTGTGGTCAATTCAAACTTTGAGCCGATACTTTATCGCTTCGATGTAAAAGCCATTGGCAAAGATTCTACTTCCACCGTGATTCAGGTCAATAAGCTCTTTGAGACAGATGTTAAAGCATTAGGTTTTCCTGCGTCGAGAAGAAAGTCTTATAAAATTTCAAGCTTAGACAAATCCCGCTCGTTTATAAGTAGTTTAAAGAGCTATCCATTAAATATAGAGGCACGTCATGTAAAGACCTATAATTCAAGTGAACCGCCATCAAACTCAAGCACAGGCTCTATTAGTTTAGAAATAAACAACTCCATGATATTATTACCCAAAAAACCCATGAAACGTCGCTATTTTGATCAACGAGTAGGTTGGTTCTCTCGAGGTCAAACAGACTATGGCCTTGATGTACAAGAAAGTAAAACCGTTCGCTATCTAGATCGCTGGCGATTGGAGGTCAAAGAGGAAGATATAGAGAAGTTTAATCGCGGTGAATTGGTGGAGCCCAAAAAGCCCATTGTTTACTACATAGACAGGGCTACCCCCAAAAAATGGATTCCGTATTTAAAACAAGGTATTGAGGATTGGCAAGTTGCCTTTGAAGCAGCAGGGTTTAAGAATGCCATTATTGCTAAAGATCCTCCGACAGCTGAAGAAGACCCCGAATGGAGTCCAGAAGACGTACGCTATTCTGTTGTGCGCTATTTAGCATCGCCAATACCTAATGCTAACGGTCCACACGTTAGTGATCCACGTTCTGGGGAAATCCTGGAGTCGGACATCAACTGGTATCATAATGTGATGACCTTGTTGCGCAACTGGTTTTTTGTGCAAACTGCAGCCATTAATCCCGAAGCAAGAGGCGTTGCCTTTAAGGATGAAATCATGGGCAGACTTATTCGTTTTGTTTCGGCACACGAAGTCGGGCATACCATTGGTTTACCACACAATATGGGGAGTAGTGTTGCCTATCCCGTAGATTCATTGCGCTCGCCCTCATTTACAAAAAAATACGGCACAGCTCCATCCATCATGGATTATGCCCGTTTTAATTATGTAGCGCAGCCTGGAGATGGCGATGTATCGCTAATGCCCGATATAGGGATTTATGACAAACACGCCGTTCGCTGGGGATACCGCCCGATACCTTCTGCTGAAACTGCAGTGGACGAAAAAGAAACGTTGGATCAATGGATACTAGAGCATCAGGATGACCCAATGTACCGTTTTGGAAGTCAACAATTTGGTAGCCCTATAGATCCAAGTTCACAAACCGAAGATCTAGGCGATAATGCCATAAAAGCCAGTACCTATGGAATTGCAAACCTTAAAAGGATTGTGCCAAACCTGATAGAATGGACGGGAGAGGACGGCAAGGACTATGACGATTTACAAGATCTGTACAACCAAGTACTCAGCCAATACAACCGATATATGGGACATGTGACGGCTAATGTGGGTGGCGTTTACGAATACTATAAGACCTATGACCAAGAGGGTGCAGTATATACACACGTAGACAAGGCGCACCAACGTGCCTGTATGCAGTTTTTGCAAAACGAGCTATTTGCCACACCAAGTTGGTTATTAGACAATGATATTTTTAATAAAATTGAGTTTGCCGGCGTACTTGACCGCATGCGTCGCACGCAAACAGGAACGCTTAATCGCCTGTTAACATTTGACCGCTTAGCACGAATTTCTGAAAATGAAGCGCTTAACGGAAACAAAGCGTATACGATGATTCAAATGATGACGGAATTGCGTAGGGGTATTTGGAGCGAGTTATACAGCACCAAGACCATTGGTATTTACCGAAGAAATCTTCAGCGGGCTTACATAGATCGTTTGGCGTACCTCATGACCGAAAGCCAAGAGCCACTTACCGGTGCGGCCAGAAGGTACAGTAACCAAACAAGAGTATTGGTAAGCCAATCTGATATTCGTGCCGTTAGTCGAGCACAATTAGTCAACCTCAGGACTGCCATTAGCAACCGCTTGTCCAGTGCATCGGATCAAAGTACGCGCTATCATTTGCAAGAGTCTATGGTCCGCATCGATAACATTTTAGACCCAAGCTAGCTTACAATCTAGTCAACGTCTTTGAAAAGGCCTCCAGTGTTTGCTCGAGGTCTTTTTGCGTTATGGCATCATTTAGGAAATAACTTTCAAAAGCGCTTGGAGGCAAATAAACTCCCTGCGCCAACATTCCGTGGAAGTACTTTTTAAAGGACTCATTATTCCCTTTGGCGGCAGAGGCAAAATCAACAACAGGGCTGTCAGTAAAATGTGCCGACATCATAGATCCCAATCGATTAATCTGATAAGCAATCCCTTTTCTATCCAATAATGGAATCATTTCTTGATGAAGGTATTCCGTTTTTTTATCTAAGCTTGTATATACCTGGGGATGCTGTTGTAAAAGTTGCAATTGAGCCAAGCCAGCAGACATAGCCAATGGGTTTCCGCTAAGCGTACCTGCCTGATACACAGGCCCAACGGGCGCAAGAAAATCCATAATTTCTTTTCGTGCTGCAAACGCACCCACGGGAAGACCACCTCCAATTACTTTTCCGTAGGTAACCATATCGGCACGTACGCCCAAGCGTTCTTGAGCACCACCGGCAGCTAATCTAAATCCAGTCATGACCTCGTCAAAAATCAAAACTGCTCCATGCAAATCACATAACGACCGCAAGCCTTCCAAAAAGCCTTCGTCAGGTAAAATACAGCCCATATTTCCAGCTACGGGTTCAACAATGATGGCCGCAATTTGTTCTGGATTCGCCTCAAAAATATCCGTTACCTGATCTAAGTCGTTATACCTAGCCAGTAAGGTATCCTGGGCAGTACCCGCCGTTACGCCAGGGCTATTGGGGCTACCAAAAGTGACCGCACCACTACCTGCTTGTATTAAAAATGCATCTGCATGTCCGTGATAACAGCCTGCAAACTTGATTATTTTATCACGTCCTGTAAAGCCTCTTGCCAGCCGTACTGCGCTCATACATGCCTCCGTCCCGGAGTTTACAAAGCGTATTTGTTCCATATTTGGAACCATCGACAAAGCTAAATGAGCAATCTGTGTTTCAAGCTCGGTTGGAATACCATAAGAAGTTCCTTTATCTGCTCTAGACTTAATCGCATCAATTACTTTTGGATGTGCATGACCTAGAATCATCGGCCCCCAAGAAGCAATGTAATCGATATAGCGATTTCCATCTTCGTCATACAAGTAAGCACCTTTGGCGTGTGTGAGAAAAATAGGGGTTCCACCAACAGCTTTAAACGCACGCACGGGCGAGTTTACCCCGCCTGGAATTACTTTCTTTGCCTCATTGAACAAGGCGCTACTACGTTGGTATTGCATCATTTTACTTTAAGTTGTTGGCCTACAGCTATTGCAGTAGAATCCAATTTATTGGCACACATAAGTGCATCAACCGAAACATCAAATTGTTGCGCAATTGAATACAATGTATCCCCTTGTTGTACCACATAAGATTTTGTGCTGGTTTTTTGTTTCTTCTTGGCCGATTTTGATTTGATCGGTGCTTTACTTCCATCATACTTCCACAACTCATAGCGCTCAATAAGGGAGATAAGCTTGTAGGCATATTTAGGATCTGTAGCGTAACCTGCTTTTTTAAGGCCATGTGCCCAGCTGACATAGTCGGTTTTTTTCATTTTAAACAGCTTGCTGTAGCGATCGCGGTAGCGCAAAAACTCCGAGTGATCTCTATATGACTGCTCAACTTTTTTGTACTTGCGAAAGCACTCCCCTTTTGCATCATCATCGTGAGAAACACTAGGTCCACGCCAACTTTTATGGCATTTGATGCCGAAGTGGTTGTTGGATTTGGCAGCTAATTCACCTATACCCGCTTGGGATTCCAACAAACCCTGAGCGAGTGTAATACTGGCTGGAATACCAAATTTTTTCATTTCCTTCTGGGCCAAAGGAGCGTACTGGAGCACATAAACACGCATACGGGTCCTAGAGTCTAACTTTGCTAGTTCTTTAGCAGACTTCTTGGGTGATTTTTTTTCGATTTTTTTTGCTGTTCGTTTATCAGAAGAGCTGTAAACGACTTTTTTCGAGCCACAGGAGATGAGAAAAAAACAACTAAGAATTAATATTGAGGTTCTGGCCATTGAAGTTGTTTTTGTGTGTTGAATCCAGCAATTCCTTGAGTTCCACCGGTATGAATGAGCAAAATATTTTTTCCAAAGGTCCATTTTTTATTTTTAATCATGTGTACTAGTTGTTGCAAAGTGGGTGCAGTATAAACTGGATCCAGAAGCACGCCTGTTTGCCGAAGAACATGCTGAGCAAAATCAACCAGCGAAGTATCTACTTGCGCATATTTACGTTGCGACCACTGTGGCAATACTACCCAACGATTGTTCGTAGCAAAAGTACGAATACGGTCTGTTATAGACGCATCCTTGACCACTTGAAAGCCAACAACTTTTTGGTGTGGCGCTGCAGTAAGCGCCAAACCAGCTAGGGTTCCGCCAGTTCCCACTGCACAAACGATGGCATCATAGGAATCGTCTGAGGGGCTAAGTATCTCCTTACAGCCTAGCACTGCCAATTCATTTGTTCCGCCTTCGGGTAAGATAAATACATCTTCTTTGGACGCTAATGCTTTTACGGACTGACCTTCTTCTTTTAGTGCGTATTCTTCACGCGACACAAATACCAATTCCATGCCATCGCGGTGGCATTGCTTCAAGGTGGGATTCAAGGGTTTGTCTTGCAATTCATTTCCGCGAACAATACCAAAACAGTTGCTGTTTTCTTGAGCGCATAAGGCGGCAGTTGCTGACAAATGATTGGAAAAAGCACCGCCAAAAGTCAAAATAGCTGTAGCAGTAGAACTGTGGAAAGCCTCCATATTGTACTTAAGCTTTCGCCATTTATTTCCAGAAGCAAGCGGAAAAACTAGATCTTCTCTTTTTACCGAAACCCTGTAACCGTACTGCTCAAAAATGGGAAGTTTCAGAGGTTGATTAAAAGCAATTGGAAATTGCGTTGAATGCATATGTAAAAATAAGGGAATATTACAAGCTTGAAAACCAAAGATATTCGCTTTACTACCACCTCCACTTTTTCGGCATGTTTTTTGTTTATTTTTATAAAAATTTAAATCATGAAGCCGTTACTATTCATTGTCTCTTTGCTCACACTCACCTCATGTGTTTCTATCCGTGTCTCGAGTGACTACGATACCGCTGTAAATTTTGCTGACTATCCAACCTTTGCCTTTTTTAAGCCTGGAATAGACGAAGTTCAGGTTTCTGATTTAGATAAAAGAAGAATTCTTTCTGCTCTTGAAAGCGCCTTAACACTTAAAGGGTTTACCGCCTCAGAAACTCCAGATATGCTTGTTAGCTTCCACACAAAAGCCGAGAAAAATGTCAATGTAAACGAATCATTTATGGTTGGTTGGGGTGGTCCATTTTACGGTCCCTACGGTGGCTGGGGATGGGGTTGGGGATTCAACAGACCGTACAATGTCAACACCAGTACCAGCGGAATCCTTTACATTGATTTGATTGACGCAACCAACAAAAGGCTTATTTGGCAAGGGAAAGGAACAGGAAATCTGAGTAATGGTACCCCTGAAGAGCGAACCGCTAAAATCAACGAATTTGTTACTGAGATTATGGCTGCCTATCCGCCGAAGAAGTGAATAGGTTTTAGTAAGTAAAATACCCTAGCCGAATACCAACTCTTTTGCAGCTGCGAGTGCATTTTCAATTCCATTGGGATTTTTTCCACCAGCGGTTGCAAAAAACGGTTGACCACCACCACCACCCTGAATGTGGATACCAATTTCTTTAATAATCCTGTTTGCTTGAATCGTTCCCTTTTCGGCCAACTCTTTAGACACATAGCAAGATAGAATGGGTTTACCGTTTTTGGCACTACCCAGCACTGCTACCAAATTATCCGTTTTTTGTCCGAGTTTAAATAAAGTGTCTTTTATTCCAGCAGGTTCTAAGTTTACCTCTTGGAACAAATAAGAAATTTCGTTTTCAACAGCGATAGCATTCGTTAGCTCGGCAATCAACTGTTGTACCATCGTTTTGTTGAGTTGTTCCAATTCCTTTTTTAGCTTGCTATTCTCATCCTGCAAACTTTGAATAGCAGCTACCAAATCTTTAGGGTTTTTAAGCTGGTTTTTTAGTTTATCAACAACAGCGGCCTGAGCGTGAACACGTTTTTTCGCCTCATCAGCAGTAACTGCCTCAATACGCCTAATACCAGAAGCAACAGCCATCTCGGCAGTTATTGTAAAGTGCCATATAGCAGCAGTATTTGACACATGGGTACCACCACAAAGCTCAATGGATTCACCAAAGCGGATGGTTCGAACCGTATCGCCATACTTTTCCCCAAACAATGCCATGGCGCCATTAGCAATGGCTTCTTGGTAGGGTGTATTGCGGTTTTCTTCAAGTTCTATTTGCTCTTGAATACGTGCATTTACAAATGCTTCTACTTCATTTAATTGGTCTGGAGTGAGTTTGGCAAAATGAGCGAAATCAAAGCGTAGATATCCAGAGCATACCATGGATCCTTTTTGGGTTACATGTTCGCCTAACACGGTGCGCAATGCTTGGTGTAATAAGTGAGTAGCCGTATGGTTACTAGCCGTGGCAGCTCTTTTTTGCGTATCCACAACAGCCGTAAAAGTTGTGTCTACGTCAGCAGGAAGCTGGTTGGCTAAATGGACAATCAGGTTGTTTTCTCTTCTCGTATCTGTAATATAGGTAACATTACCATTTGGTGCTTCTAAATACCCTTTATCGCCTACTTGACCTCCTCCTTCTGGATAAAAGGGTGTTAAATTAAACACCAATTGATACAAGCTGTCGTTTTTGGCAGTCACCTTGCGGTACCGAACAATACGAACAGGCGTTTTTAGCACATCGTACCCTACAAATTCTTGCTCATCGTCTGTGCGGATCTCGATCCAATCTTCTGTTTCTACTTGAGCAGCAGCCCGGGAACGGTCTTTTTGAAGTTTCATTTCCTTGGCAAAACTAGCCTCATCTAAGGACATGTTTTGCTCTGACAAGATAAGTGCCGTAAGGTCAAGAGGAAATCCAAAGGTGTCATAAAGTTCAAAAGCCTTTGCGCCAGAAAGTTCCTTTCCTTTGTTTGAGTCAATCAGTTGTTGCAGCATCAACAGGCCTTGAGCTAAGGTCCTTAAAAAGGATTGCTCTTCTTCTTTTATTACATTTTGAATCAGGTTTTGTTGCACTTTGAGTTCTGGAAATGCAGCGCCCATTTGACTGATAAGCGTATCAACCAAGGCATATATAAAAGGCTCTTTTTGATCTAAAAAAGTATATCCGTAGCGTATAGCACGGCGTAGAATGCGTCGAATTACGTAACCTGCTCCATTGTTGGCTGGAAGCTGTCCATCGGCAATAGAAAAAGAAACTGCACGTACATGATCTGCTATAACTCGAATAGCAATATCGAGCTCCTCATTTTGACCATAAACAGAACTTGTTCGTGTTTCTATTTCTCGAATGAGCGGCGTAAACACATCGGTATCGTAATTGGACTGCACTCCCTGAACCACCATACACAGGCGTTCGAAGCCCATGCCCGTATCTACATGTTGCTGGGGTAATTTTTCTAAAGAACCATTCGCTTTTCTGTTAAATTCAATAAAGACCAAGTTCCAAACCTCAACTACTTGTGGGTGGTCCATATTGACCAATGAAGCGCCCGAAACTTTGGCTTTGTCTGCATCGGTTCGAATATCTACATGAATTTCAGAGCAGGGTCCACAAGGACCTTGGTCGCCCATTTCCCAAAAGTTATCTGCTTTTGAGCCCATTAAAATTCGCTCGGGTGCAATATGGGCTTTCCAAAACTCTATGGCTTCTGCATCTGTAGCTAGACCTTCTTTATCGTCTCCCTCAAAGACAGTAACGTAAAGGCTGTCTTTGTCTATTTTCATGACATCCACCAAAAACTCCCAAGCATAAGCAATAGCTTCTTGTTTGAAATAGTCTCCAAAACTCCAGTTACCAAGCATTTCAAATAGGGTGTGATGATACGTATCCTTACCCACTTCTTCTAGGTCGTTGTGTTTACCCGAAACGCGTAAGCACTTTTGGGTGTCGGCGACACGGGGCGATTGAGCGGTCTTATTTCCTAAGAAATACTCCTTAAATTGGTTCATACCTGCATTGGTAAACATCAAAGTTGGGTCGTCTTTGATGACTAGGGGAGCAGAGGGTACAATCTTGTGTTTTTTGCTTTCAAAAAAATCAAGGAACTGTGATCGAATATGTTTTGCTTTCATGAAACCGAATAAAGGTTTGCTCGAATTATGTATCTTTGTAATACAGTCGTAAGAACGGCATAAAAATAGCACATTTTACCGAATGGCAAAGGTTAAGTATTACTACGATCAGGAGAGTTTATCCTACAGACAAATAGAAGTTAAAAGCCGACGTAAGGTTCGTAACGTTTTGGCGTTTGTTCTGGCAGCTGCTTTGTTTGGTGTTTTGGGGTTACTGGTTTTGCTTTCATCTCCTGCGCTAAGCACCCCAACAGAAATTGCCCAAGCCAGGGAGTTGGAAAATTACAAGCTTCATTTTGAACAGCTACAGCGTAAAATGGATCAGGTAGAAGAGGTTATGGGGCATTTGCAAGAACGTGACAACCAAATATATCGCGTTGTTTTTGAAACCAATCCCATCTCTGAAGATGTGCGCAAAGCTGGTTTTGGTGGGGCAAACCGCTACAATAATTTAGAGGGTTTTGCCAATTCGGACATCATCATAAGCACGACCAAGCGGTTGGATATACTTTCCAAACAAATGGTTATACAATCCAAATCATTTGATGAAGTACAGCGACTGGCCTTGGACAAAGAAAAACTTCTAGCAGCAATTCCATCGATTCAACCAATTGCAAACGACGATTTGACGCGTATGGCTTCAGGATTCGGGTGGCGAACAGATCCATTTACTAAAGCACGAAGGCGCCATAAAGGAATGGACTTTACAGCAACTAGAGGAACTCCTATCTATGCAACCAGTGATGGGGTAATTAAACGTGCTGATGCTCGGGCGCTCGGCTATGGAAAACATATTCGTATCGATCATGGATTTGGTTATGTTACGCTCTATGCGCATTTAAGCGGATATAATGTAAAAAGAGGCCAGCGCGTGAAGCGTGGTGATATCATTGGTTACGTCGGAAACACTGGGCGTTCTCAAGCCCCGCATCTACACTACGAAATTCACAAAGATGGCAAGGCAGTTAATCCAATTAATTTTTATTCTGGCGACCTTAATCCAGACGAGTTTGAAGCCATGCTAGAAGCTGCGAATAGAGAAAATCAATCACTGGACTAATGCAACACCAGCTGCCTGAAAAACTCTATTACAGCATAGGTGAAGTTGCAGATGCATTTGACGTGAATCCTTCGCTGATTCGTTTTTGGGAAAAAGAGTTTCAGTTGATAAGTCCAAAAAAAACGAACAGTGGCACACGTAAGTTCTCCGCAAAAGACATTGAAAAGTTTCAATTGATTTATACTCTAGTTAAGGAGCGTGGATTTACCCTTGACGGTGCCAAAAAGCAACTCAAGCAAGGCAATAACCCCAACTTGGCCATTCTAAAAAAGCTACAAAAAATACGTCAGGAGTTATTGCGTATTAAAGCCGAATTGTAATTATTTTTTTCGAATAAAAATGTCGATAGTAACGCCAGTAAAGTCATATTCTGCGCGGAGTTTATTTTCCAAGAATCTTTTGTAAGGCTCTTTTACGTATTGTGGTAAATTACAGAAAAAAGCAAACTGAGGGTGTGGTGCGTGCAGTTGTGTGACGAATTTAATCTTGACGTACTTTCCCTTTAAAGCTGGCGGTGGATTTTTTTGAATAACAGGCAAAATAAAATCGTTGAGTTTACGTGTTGGGATGCGCTGTGCACGTCGTTTATACACATCCACGGCAGTTTCTATTGACTTATACACCCTTTGCTTGGTCAAAGAAGAAATAAAAATTATGGGCACATCCACAAAAGGAGCAATTTCCTTTTGGATTTGTTGGGTAACAGCTTTGGTCGACTGGGTGTCTTTGTCTACCAAATCCCATTTATTAACCAAAATAACAATTCCTTTGTGGTTACGGGCGGCTAGCCAAAAGATGTTTTTTACCTGACTATCAAACGATCGAGTGGCATCAAAAACAAGCATACACACATCGGAGAACTCGAGCGATCTCAAGGCGCGCATCACTGAATAAAATTCAATGTTGGCCTTAACCTTAGCCTTTCGGCGAATTCCTGCGGTATCAACCAAACAAAAATCAAAACCAAAGCGATTGTAGACCGTATCGATGCTGTCTCGGGTGGTCCCCGCTTCATCTTTGACAATATTTCTTGGCTCACCTATAAGCGCATTGACAAAAGAGGACTTTCCAGCATTTGGGCGACCAACTACCGTAAAGCGTGGTAAGTCTTCTGGATAATCAATATCATTGTCGGGTAATGCGTCAACAAGTGCATCCAAGACCTCACCGGTACCGCCTCCATTAATGGCTGAGATGTGGAACAAATTATCCATACCCAATGAATAAAACTCTGTACTAGCTGGTATACGCAAAGCACTGTCTACTTTGTTCACGACCAAAAAAACAGGCTTATTGGATCTGCGGATAAGGCGTGCAACCTCTTCATCCATAACATTTACACCTTCCTCTACATCTACCAGAAAAATTATCGCATCCGATTCTTCAATCGCAATGAGTACTTGCTGGTCGATTTCTTTCTCATAAGCATCATCGCCACCAACAACATAGCCGCCTGTGTCAATCACTGTAAACTCACGACCATTCCAATCTGATTTGCCGTAGTGCCGATCACGGGTCACACCACTTGTAGGGTCAACAATAGCTTCGCGCTTTTGTACCAGACGATTAAAAAGCGTAGATTTTCCAACATTAGGTTTGCCAACAATAGCAACGAGATTTCGCATGATCATTAATTATACAGATTCATTAAGACAAATTCAATAACCAAACCGCTTTAAAGCATTGGGATTAGACCGCCAGTCTTTACTTACTTTGACAAAAAGTTCCAAGTGAATTTTTCGTTGAAAAAACTGTTCCAAATCCTTTCGCGCTAAGGTACCAACCTTTTTTAAAGCAGCGCCTTTATGACCAATTAAAATTCCCTTTTGAGAGTTACGCTCAACATGAATAACAGCTCTAATTTTAATTAACTTATAGGAAACATTAAATGCTTCCGTATCTACTTCAACTGAATAGGGGATTTCTTTATCATAAAAGAGTAATATTTTTTCACGAATAATTTCGTTAACGACAAAACGCTCTGATTTATCCGTTAGCTGATCTTTTGGGAAATACGGTGGATGTACTGGCAATAAATCAACAAGCTGGGAGACGATTTCATCGATTTGAAATTTTTCCAAAGCGGATATACTTCTTATTTGGGCGTTGGGTAATTGGGCTTTCCAAGCATCTATGGTCTGTTCGAGCAGCTCTTGATTCCCGATATCAATTTTATTAATCACGAGAATTACCGGCTTATTTGTTTTAGACAGTCGATTAATAACCCGCTCATCTTTGCCTTTTTTTTCACCTATTTCAACCATATAAATCAACACATCGGCATCGTCAAAAACTGACTGTATGGCTTCCATCATGCTTTCCTGAAGCTTGTATGCTGGAGTAATAATGCCTGGCGTATCCGAAAGTATTAGCTGATAATCGTTGGTATTACGCATCCCCAAGATACGGTGACGTGTGGTTTGTGCCTTAGCTGTAGTAATGGCTAGTTTTTGTCCGAGTATGGCGTTGGTAAGTGTAGACTTACCCACATTAGGACTTCCGATGATGTTGACAAAACCCGCTTTATGCATGGTACAAAGGTAAGGATTGCCGAAGAGCTATTGCTATATCAGAGAAGTTTTGTATTTTTGCCGTCCACAACGCGGGATAGAGCAGTAGGTAGCTCGTCGGGCTCATAACCCGAAGGTCGCTGGTTCGAGTCCAGCTCCCGCTACTACACAAGACGGATCAGTATTACTACTGGTCCGTTTTTTATTTGCATCATCATTACCTCCTGTAAATGAATGAATTAGGCCCGATCAAATAGTATCTGGTCTTTGTGTAACTTATATTTCAATAAAGATTTTCTTAGAGCTTGTTGTATTCTCTTTCTCCTTGATTAGAATTCACTCTTTGGATCTGTATAGTTTATTTCATTATGTTATATTAAAATAATAAATGAGAACAAAAGTTCCTGTTATCCGGAACCAGAGACCTATAGACAGGAGGTTTGTTCAACATATAACGAGTTCGCAAACATTTAAACTTAATAATTTTAAATATAAATAAATATGGAGACCGTAAAAATAGGCAAACAAGAATGGTCAACAGAAAACTTGAATGTAGACCATTTTAATAATGGCGATGAAATACAGCAAATAGAGTCCGCAGCAGACTGGTTGATGCATCTAAAAGAAAAGAAGCCTGCTTGGTGTTATTATGAAAATGATGCTTCCAATGAAAAAAAATATGGTAAGCTTTATAACTGGCATGCAGTAAATGACCCTCGCGGCATAGCACCCAAAGGTTACCACATACCTTCAGATACAGAGTGGACAGAATTAATCGACTACCTTGATGGTGTGCCGGCCAATCCAAACGATGTAATTGGTTCTGGAACCATTGCCGGACCAAAAATGAAGAACGATAGCGGATGGAATAATTCCGAAAATGGAACGAATGATAGCGGTTTTTCGGCTCTTCCAGCAGGTAAACGTAGTGGATTTGATGGAAATTTTGCCAACATCGGTGAGACAGGCTATTGGTGGAGTTCTACCGAGGACTACAAAACTAAAGCATTTGGAAGGGTTTTAATGCCTAATACTCGCTATGGTATTAAAGAAGGTCGTATATATAAAGAAACCGAATTTAAAGAGAGTGGGTTTTCTGTTCGTTGTCTCAGGAATTGATAAATTTGATTAGTGACCACAAATTAAAATATAAAATTTTGAAAAAAATGAGTAAAGGACTTTTAGTAGAAATAGATATTTCAGATTTAGTTTGGGATGAACAAACTGACGGCACATATGAATATGCGGTTGATAAAATAGATGCATTTATTGATGAAATTAGTGATTGCAATAAAATTATGCCACACAATTTTAAGGAAGTTAATGCTCCATCAATTTTGATCTCATTGAATAATAAACTTATAAGCCATGTTGATTTCAAAGCTGAAGATTGGGATGAAGATGCAATGACTTTAAGCCTGTTTTTAGTTCTTGATTTTACAATTGCTGAAGATATTGACACGTATTTTTTGACAGAGCACGCCAATAAAACTATCTCTTGCTATTTCCCAAACGATGATAATATAGTTTTCCAGTCATATAGTTATGGTTCTTATGGTGATTTTATGAACGGATTCTATAATCCAAGCAAAACAAAGTCGCAAGAAGATTACACTAATTATAGTGGTGACGTTCAAATGCACAAGTTATATAACAAAGCAAAATCAGTTTTAGTTAAGTAAGAAGGCTGAAGACTATGAAAAAAAGAATATTCCGAATAGATTTGAATAGTACATTAAGTGATCCCAAGTGATTATGTTATTAGAACGGGTTCTACATCAAAGGAAAACCTAAACAAATGGCTAAATTAAATTTACAACCGTAATAACTTGTGTTATGGTTTAAAAATAACATTTGCCAACGCGGTAATTAAAAAAAAAACATCAAAAATGATTGAAAAATACCGAAATCGATTAAAGGAAATTATTGAAATGTCGTTTCGGACATTAGAATTGAAACTTGCGAATGGCGGAATAATCTCAAAAAACGAAGCCTCTTTTCAACTTGAATTAGGTTACATACTTAAAGTTTTCGGACAACTCTACGAATTTCATCCAAATGAGAAATTTAATCTCGAAATGGAAAGTTATGTTGACTTAAAAGAGAAAAGTATAAAAAGTAAAAGTAAAAAAGCGAGAGTTGATATTTTAATGACATTTGGAACCGAAGAGGAATCTGCAAAAGGTGCTATCGAATTAAAGTTTTTTAAGAAAAAAAATCATAGAGAACCGAACAACCGATATGACATATTTAAAGATATTTCAAATTTGGAGGCTTATAAAGAAAATGGTATTGATTTAAACTATCTTTTCCTTTCGACCGACCACAGCCACTATGTAAATCAGTCGGAATATTCTGCTGATACAAAAGATTTTGATATACGGAAAGGTTCAAAATATACTTCTGGACAGATTTTGGAGTATCGAACAGCGAAACCTTTTGGACCACCTATTATCCTAAAAGGAAATTACGAATTTGATTGGAGTGAACCAACTGAAAATATTTACTTTACGAAAATAGAAATCTAATGTTGCAGTGGATAAAAAACATGTGACAACAACGTTTACAAAACATCGCTATTAAGTCTTAAACCGTAAGGGGAAATCAAAATCGTATTAGTTTAACTTTTCATAATAAGAGTCATTATATGATGAGTGTCTATTAAATCTCTTGGAGTAAAACTAATGTTCGATATTTCAATGGAGTTATCTACTCAGAAACCCTTTGAAGGAAACTTTAGAGGGTTTCTTCGTTTAGCTACGTTGGACTCTTAAAGAATCTGCTACGAGCTTTTGAAGACTTTAAGTTTAATATTTTTTATTGATTATCTTTTCTTATGCTCAAAATTCTCTATTTACATGGGTTAGAAAGCGAACAAGGTGGGGCCAAGGTTGAGTATCTATCAGCCAGTCATTATGTATATGCTCCAGCTATTAACTACTATGATCCCAATCTATTAGGACAAATTGTTTTTTCAATAGAAACTTTCAAACCTGATGTCATAATAGGAAGTAGCATGGGGGGTTATTTTGCTAATGAGCTGAGTATAAAGTTCAATACATCCGCTATTTTATTAAACCCAGCACTTCTAGCCCCCCCGGTAAGACTGAATCTGAACGACACAGAAATTAGATTATCTAATAGAATAATTGTTACAGTTTTAGGTAAACGCGATACTGTACTACCATACCAAGCCACTTTAGATTTTTTAAAAAAAAGCAATCACTGCAGGGTAGAAATGCGAGAGTACGGTCACAGGACACCGTTTGAAGAGTTCATAGATATCTGTGAAAAATACTTAAAGTAGTAAAAGGGCAAGCAATCTTAAAATTCTCGGTTTATAGGGTAGCTGAATTAAAAGTTTAGAATGATTAAATTCATTGCAAAGAAGCAGTAGAAAGGATGTATTTAACAAAATCTAGATTTAAAATTGGTCTTTCATGTCCGACTAAGTTGTATTACGAATCAAATCCACAAGATTTCGTTAACAGTGATGATGCAAATGAGTTTATGCAAGCTCTGGCCAAAGGTGGCTTGCAAGTAGGGGAACTTGCCAAGTTATATTATCCGGGAGGTGTCGAAATAGACGGCTTATCAAAGGAAGTACAATTAGAGCAAACGAGAACTGCGTTAAAACAGAAAAATGTAGTCATATATGAGGCGGCGATTCTGTTGGATCATAAATTCATCCGGATTGATATCTTAGTAAAGAAGGGGAATTCCATTCAAGTTATAGAGGTAAAATCCAAGAGTTGCGATGGGAATGATGAGCTTCAATTTTTTAACAAAAAGAAAAAAATTGCTACATCTGAAAGACCTTACTTAGAAGACATCGCGTTTCAGTATTTGTTGGCTTTAGAAGCTTTCCCTGAATCTAAAGTAATTCCCTACCTCATGATGCCAAATAAACAAGTGGTATGCTCCGTGGATGGGTTATACAGTTGTTTTGTAATCAAAAAGGAAGGTAAGAGAGATAAATGTAAAGTTATCGAAGGTATTACAGCTGCTGATTTGGGTGATCAAATAATGACAGCAATTAATGTGAAGGAAACTCTTGATTATCTAATTAATGACGATTACTACAGAGAGCATAATGATTTTGGTGGTAGAGAATTTAAGGAGATTATTAATTGGTTCAATGATACATTAATACGCTATGAGAACAATGAACCTATACATTTTTCCGAGCCATCTGTTAAGTGTCGGGATTGTGAATATAAATCCTCAGACATTGAAAAAAGTGGCTTTTATAAATGCTTGAGTAAGCAGAAGAATTGGAGTGCTTCGGACTTAGAAAAGCCAAAAGTTTGGGAAGTTTGGGGTTCACCAAAACTCAACGATTTTCTTCGAGAAGACAAGTGGTTCATGAAGGACATCTTATCCTCTGAATTAAATAAAACAAAGCGTTTTTATAGACAAGCGCTACAAATTGAGCATACAAATAACCAAACTCAAGAGTCGCAAATTGACATTGAAGGATTAAGGTCTGAAATAAATAATTTCAAGTATCCCTTGAACCTTATCGATTTTGAAACTACTGCTCCGGCAATACCCTTTTTCAAAGG